>NZ_VCDN01000030.1:0-53566 GCF_033949405.1 Xenorhabdus santafensis
CCTGTTCAAAATGGGGCGAATCCATTATGACAAACAGGTAGTTGAGAATAGTAACAACATCATTGTCACTATTATAATTGTCTTTAAGAACCTGTGCCAATAGCGTAGTTACAGCTTTGATGCCTTCACGCAGGTTTTTATGTTTCATTGCCAGTTCCATTATCGCGATCTTACGATGATTGATCAGTTCGTTATCATCAATCACGGTCACATCAACGAGAGGAAAGGCATTGAAATAAATCTCTTCCGCCAGGCTAGGTAATGAAAAACACTGCGTCCAGCACTGCTGAAAAGGGTAAGGGCTGGTGTCACCGTGGTAAAACAAAACGGGCACAACCAGTGGCAATGCCTTATGACCTTGTTGCAAATGTTGATTCATCGCCATAAACGCGTAGTGCATCATGCGCCATGCTATCATTTTATCCGGTGTTGACTGGTGTTCAACAAGGACATAAATATACCCGTCACCTTGTTGTGTTTTCACTGAATAGAGCACATCAGACATTCTTGAGCGTAGTTGACGATCAATGAATGACGAGTTAGTCAGAGCTAACGTATTAAAATCACAAAGTTTCTTAATCTTCTCGGGCAGATGAATGTCAAAAAAGTCACGGGCATTCTCGATCTGAGCCATGAATTTTTTGAATGTGGCATCATGAGCTGTAGGTGTAGCCTTTTTATCCTTCATATTTTCTTATCCAAAATGATCCCTGCACTCAGTGTACAGTAAGCATACAGGACAAAAAATAGTGGTACCGTTAACGTCAGTATGGTATCTGAAAGAGATCCATTTATATAAAGGAATTAGTTCCACTCCGGCATTTTGCGTCTTATTGCGTAAGTAACTCTTATGATACCGAAGTGGATTGATGTAACAAGAATTCAGGAGTCAGCTATTTCACTGATGTAGCCGTTATTCTTTCTGAAGCGATTTGACACGTGAATATGTTAATTCAACCTTGCAGGAAAGAAAAACATCGCCGGAACCACTGCCACCTAATATCGCGTCAGATTGTCGCTGGCACTCACTTTCCCGGAACCTCAAGAAATCTTTCTGTGATTTTTTGAGTGAGGCGATAGCGGTTTTTGTTGCTGAAGAACCTGTTTGTTCAAGATTTGTTTTATTGTCGCGTACCGCTTTAGTCATTGCGCTATCGGCAGCGGTTAGTTTAGAGGTGAGACATCCCTGTATTGCAGTTCGAGGGGCATCACCGATTTGGTTATAGCATTGCGTCAGTGGATCTGCTATCACGTCTTTATCAGCGTGGGTATTTGCGATGCTGGAAAATGGTAGGCAAAGAATGATGCTTGTTACAGATAGCAGGCTTAGATTGAATTTCACGGTTAGAAACTCCTTCATGTTTATTCAGAATAGTTTTTAACGCATCTGATAACAACTTTACAATATTTATTCAGTTGTAATATAAAAATACCGATTATTCCTAATTGCACAATGGCGTTTAAGCCAGTTACCTTCCATAGAAAGTTGCCCCAAAGGGGAAAATATTTTGGGGGAGAGATGATGACGTTTATTAGGGACCATATTCGCCATTTAAACATACCAGCCTATGGCTGACATACAACGAAAAAGTAAAAATCCACGCGATTGCGTGGATTTTATGGCGTTTCTTGAAGTGAGCAGAAACTATTTAAACGTTAAACAAGAAGTTCATTACATCGCCATCTTTAACAATATAATCTTTCCCTTCTGCTCGCATTTTTCCAGCTTCTTTTGCGCCTTGCTCACCTTTATAAGTGATAAAATCTTCAAATGCGATGGTTTGGGCGCGAATAAAACCTTTTTCAAAATCAGTGTGAATTTTGCCGGCGGCCTGTGGTGCGGTTGCACCTACCGGGATAGTCCAGGCACGAACTTCTTTAACACCCGCAGTGAAGTAAGTTTGTAGGTTCAATAGCTGGTAGCCGGCACGAATAACACGGTTCAGGCCCGGCTCTTCCAGACCCAGTTCAGCCATGAATTCTTCACGGTCAGCATCTTCCAGCTCTGCAATATCTGCTTCAATTGCTGCACAAACAGGTACAACGACAGAACCTTCTGCTGCTGCAATCGCGCGAACAGTATCAAGGTGTGGATTATTCTCGAAACCATCTTCATTGACATTGGCGATGTACATGGTTGGTTTCAAGGTCAGGAAGCTAAGATAACGGATGGCCGCTTTTTCTTCTGTACTCAGGTCTAAAGCCCGCAGCATACCAGCTTGTTCAAGGTGAGGCAGGCACTTTTCCAAAACCTCCAGTTCAGCCTTGGCCTCTTTATCACCACCTTTCGCTTTCTTCTGGATACGATGGATAGCGCGCTCGCAAGTATCCAAATCCGACAGTGCCAGTTCTGTGTTGATAATGTCAATATCAGCCGCTGGATCAACTTGGCCGGAAACGTGGACAATGTTGTCGTTTTCAAAGCAACGCACAACATGGCCGATGGCTTCTGTTTCACGGATGTTAGTCAGAAATTGGTTGCCCAGGCCTTCACCTTTTGATGCACCTTTTACCAGACCCGCAATGTCCACAAATTCCATGGTAGTGGGCAATATACGTTGTGGTTTAACAATCTCAGCCAATTGGTCAAGACGTGAGTCCGGCATTGGCACAACGCCTGTGTTTGGTTCGATAGTGCAGAACGGGAAGTTTGCTGCTTCGATACCTGCTTTTGTCAGCGCATTGAATAATGTAGATTTCCCAACGTTAGGCAGGCCAACGATACCGCATTTGAATCCCATAAATTTATCACCTTAGATCACTTATAAACCAACGGGCAATATGCCTGTCAGTGAGTTATACAAAATTGGCGCTATTATACACGCAATAGCTCTGTGCGCCACGCACTCCCGGTCAGGCGCTGGCTTTAAATGCATGTAACCGATTGATTGCTTTATTCATGCCATCTTTAATAATAATGTCTGTACAACGCAATGCCTCATCAATAGCATCGTCAATCAGTTTTTGTTCACTGGCTGGTGGCTTGCCCAGAACAAAGCCCACAACTTTACTTTTATCCCCCGGATGGCCAATACCAATGCGCAGGCGGTGAAAGTTAGGGTTATTGCTAAACTTGCTTTGGATATCTTTTAAGCCGTTATGGCCTCCATTGCTTCCACCCAATTTCATTTTTGCGACGCCAGGGGGAAGATCCAATTCATCATGTGCGACCAGTATTTCGTCTGGTTGGATGCGGTAAAACCCAGCAAGAGCCAGAACAGATTTGCCGCTGGCATTCATGAAAGTTGTTGGCACCAGCAGGCGGATATCTTGCCCATTGATATTAATCCGGGCGGTATAACCAAAAAATTTGCTTTCTTCTTTTAGGGGCTGGTTATGGCGTTGTGCTAACAAATCGACAAACCATGCTCCGGCATTATGTCTGGTCTGAGCATATTCGGCCCCAGGGTTTGCCAGGCCAACGATTAATTTTATGTTACTCACAGTTTGGGTTCGCTTATTGGCAATAAAATAAAAAAGGTGAGTAGTTTACCCATCTCAGGGCTTGAGTACAAAGTTCTTGTGTTTTTCATTGTTATCTATATTTTTCATGATCTTCTATATCATTTGCATCCTTGTCGAGCGGTCTACTGGTTGCTGCCCTGAGCTTTATATTGAAGTGCTGCATTATGTGTAATGCTGCGTGTCGTGCGTGGATGTAAACTCATCGGGCATGCCATCGGAGATAAATATAGTTGCTTAATAAATATTAATTCCACAGAATGTAAATAATTAGATCTGAAGTTGAACGAACTGTGATCAGTTACGCAATAACATTCTAAAAAATAAGGCTATAATTAATTCAAAGGAGATATCTGCTTTCGTGCTTTTGAGTTCGTTAAATTTATAAATTGCGTTCGCAAAAAGTATTGGAGGTTGGCTATGAGACGTAAAAAAGCGCTTATTTTTGGTAACATTCTCATGGGATTGGGAATGGCGACGATGTTTATCAGTTTGTCCTATGTATTGTTGAGCCATATTTTTAACTTGGGAGTGTCTGAGTTACTGACAAGCATAGCATTAATGGGATTGTTTGTTGGCGCATTGATTTGGCTGGTTGGCGCCAGTGTTGGTGGACGGGAAGGGGTTACTGATAGATATTGGTGGTTGAGGAATTATGATGAACGCTATCGTCGTAAAAAACACAAGCACCCATGAAATGTATAAATGTTAATAATCTAGTTAACTTATCTGCAAGGCGGTAATAATACTACCGCCTTGTATGTATTTTTCTCTATATTCTTATTCTTTTTGCTATGTCTTTTCTTTTTTATTCCATTTTTAATAAATCATTTAAAAACTGAAATTAAAACCTAAATTAACATTATAGTTATTATCCGGGAAATTATTGTTTTGTTCATGTGATACAGCCGCAAATGCCCGAAAATTATTGGTGAAATTAGCATTAACGCCCACGGTATATTGGACATAATTTTTATCGTTTATTCTTTCTTTTTGAACAAAAGAGGTTCTGGTGGAATTTATGGCGCTGCGCAGTGCATAATCTTCACCGTTAAATTTATGAGTGAGCAAAATTGAGGCATAAGGATTGACGCGACCCAATTGTGTATCCACGCGCCAGCCTACAGAGCCTACTCTTGAATTATAGTGTTGGGAACCAAAATGCATTGAAGTGCTGTTGTCTCCGGCTTCGCGATATCCATCAACATCCCCTTGATCCCAAGCATACTGAATTATCGGGCTGGTGCTCAGATAGTTGGTGACAGGTATATTCCAGCCAGTTGTTATTCTCCAACCCCACTGTTTACCACTGGTTGAGCCAAATTCTCTGCGTGTGGTTTGCCCAAGCCGAATGGCGCGTGACAGGTAATCGTAGTTGGTGTGTGAATAATGAATATCGCTGCTCAGCCAGCCTTTGTCATTATAGTTCCACAGTGCATAGGCTGTCATAACGTGACTGTTTGCGGCATAGCTGAAATGAGGTGCTGCATTTCTTTCCGTTTGAGCACGTGAGATAGTCAATCCTAATAATAAATTATCAGTCAGTTGATAATCGCTGCCCAATGTAAAGGTGTCATCGCGGTTGCCTGTGTAACCGCCAAAGACACCAATTTTCCCTTGTGGATTGCGACTATTTCGCAGTTGTTGCAGGTGCCCGTCAAGTAAAGACAGCGTATTGTTAGTAGGCGCCCGGTTGATTTGATTCAATGTCATCACCAGATATGGCGCGTAATAGATGGACATAATGTACTGACCAACGATTTTATGGGCATCTGGTGTTGGATGGAAATTATCAGAGAATAAGAATGATTGTTTTTTATCAAAATTGGGGTTGGAAGAGTGGCACATCATGGCAAGTTGACCTTGTGGGCAGGCATAACCGAGGGTGTTGGTGATACCATAAATAAATGGATTTTTGATTACTTCCATCAGGAGGCGGTTGGCATCCGCCCGCAGGATATTGCCGTTACCGAGTAATTTATCTTCTTTGTGGTTAAACTCTTCTGAAAATTGGGAGCCCAATTTGCTGTTTTGCTCATAGGCATTGAGCAATTTTTGGTAAATTTCTTTGGCTTTGTTTGGATCTGTAGGCGCTGCATTTTCTGCGATTTTCTCGAAAACACCGTTTAGAATTTTGTTCCGGATCGCAGGATTAGGGGTAGGGTATTTGTTAATTGCTTCGCGGGTTTTTTCCAGAATTTGTTTGATTTTTTCGGGGGGGATCTTGTTTTTTTCTAATGCACCTTTCAGCACACTTTCTAATATTTTGGGTGTTGTACCCACATCAGGAACATTAGGCACAATGACCAGACCTGCACCTGCTTTAATGAGCTGACGGACTTGTGAGGCAGCAGATGTAGAACCATTGTCGATGATTTGTTGTGCTGTTTTTTTCTCTCCTTTTGAAAAGAAAACTAAAGCATCGGCGACGTCATTACCCCCGACCCAGTGGATATACAGGCTATTGGGGTCAGCTTTGTTAGCGTACGAAGCAAAATATTTATTGAGCTGCTTTTGGGTTGTAATGAATTGATGCTTTGATCCCTCTGAGTCATTGGCTGTTGAACCTGCTATAGCATAATTAGTTCCACCATTTTTGGATGGTATTAATTTTTTGTTCGTAATTTTCTGGGCTATATATTCATCATAGAGTTCAGATTCTTTTCCATCTGTTGTAAATCTGCCTAAATTTCCACCATCGCTTAAACTGTCGCCAAACACATAAACATTATCATAAGCATGGGTATTGGAAACGAAACTCAATAAAAATGCTGTTGTAGTTGAGAGTACAAGATGCGTTTTTTTCATCGTCATTCTCCAAAGAAATAGCTTAGTATTTCCACGTCAGCACAATACCTTGGTACAATAACTCACCTCAACCTATTGAATTAATAGAGATAATAGTTATTTATTCTCTTTGGCGAAGTGCTGATTTTTATGGTTTCAGCTTGATACTACTTTGGATGACGTATATGGATACTCAACGTAATGGTAACGCTCGTATATTTGTATGAGTGTTGAACGAGGGAAAATAAAAACGCAAGGACACCAAAGGTGCTTGCCTTGCGTTTTTGATTGAGCGTGCTAATTTTTGATGCTTTTATATCAATGAATTATAAAAGCTCAACAAATTAGAAGCTGGCATTGATTCCGAGGCTAATATTGTAGTTAGGGTCTTGAGCATTACCATCATTGCGGGTAACAGAAGCAAATCCACGTAATTTATTGGTGAAGTTTGCATTTACGCCGACGGTATATTGACGCCAGTCGCGGCTTTGTTTGTCACCTGTTTGCGAAAAAGATGTCGCGGAGGAATTAATGGCACCGCTCAATTTGTAACGGGCATCATCAAACTGATGATTGAATTGAACCGCAGCATAAGGATTGAAGCGACCTAACTTCGTATCCACACGCCAACCCAGTGTACCAACTTTAGAGGTATATTTTTGGTTACCGAAATGCATGGAAGTGCTATTGCTGCCGGATTCATGGTAACCATCAATTTCACCTTTATCCCATGCATACTGAATGATTGGGCTGGTGGTCAGATAGCGGGTGACTGGGATGTCCCATCCTGCAGTGATGCGTGCTCCCAACTGCTTACCAGCGGTAGAACCTGTTTCTCTGAGGTTCGCCATACGAAGACCCTCACCCAGCTTGATAGAACGGGTCAGACCATAATTGATGCGAGAATAATGCACATCGCCGCTCAGCCAACCGTTGTTGTAATAGTTCCACAGCCCATAAGCGGCAAACACATGACCACGCCCTTCATAAGAGAAGTCAGCCACAGGAGTACTCTCATCCTTATAGTTGGAGTACATCGCACCCAACAGCAGGTTATCAATCAATTGATAATCACTGCCAAGGGTAAAGGTTGCGTTCTTGCTGCCGGTATATCCACCAAAGACACCGATTTTGCCTTGTTCATTGCCGCCATTGCGCAATTGTTGCAAATGGCCGTCAAGTGAAGAGAGGGCGCTTTTCACTGGGGCGCGGTTAACTTGGTTCAGAACCATTACCTGTGATGGAGCAATGCCAATTGAAGTAATGTATTGAGCAATGAACTTATGTCCCAATGGCGCTGGGTGAAAATTATCGGAGAATAAAAATTCCTTGTCTTTTGTGAAGGTTGCATCATCTTTGGAGCATTTATCGGCGGTTACACCAGCACCACAGGCATAGCCCAATGTATTGTCGATGCCATAAATCAGAGGATTGGCAATGACTTCACGCAATAATCCATTGATATCAGCACGCAAAATATTGCCGTTGCTCTTGCTAATTTCTCTATCTACTGTGCTGTTATAGAGGTCTGTAAGATTTGAACCACCTTGACTGGCTTCTGCATACTTGTCATTGAGCATCTTTTCAATTTGCTCAGGTGGGATTTCTACGCCGTGATCTTTTGCCTGTGTAGCTAATTCATGGAAAACTTTTTTAATCCCTAGCTCACGGAAAGTATCACTAGGGATAGTTTCTTTGTTAATGTCTGTATGAATTTTTTGTAAGATATTGCCGATATCTGAGTCAGATACACCTGCTTGTTTTAACGCCCCATTAAGCACAAATTCTAATAATCTAGGTGTAGTGCCGACATCAGGAACGGTAGGAGCAATAATTAAGCCTGCTCCGGCATGAACGAGAGAGTTAATTTGGCTGGATGCTTCCATCGCGCTGCTCAAAGTCATACCTTGGGCAACTTTTCTTCCTTCTTCTGGATCATTAGTTTCTGCGCTTTTTGTAGCACCGGCCATTAAGGCTGCGGCAAGATCGTTGCCACCAACCCAATGAATGTATGTGCCGTTAGGATTAGCACGATTGTTATGGGATTTTAAGTAGTCACTGACTTGTGTTTTTGTGCCATCAGCCGTAGCGCCGCCCACAGCAAAGTTGGTGCCGCCATTTTGGGATGGTTTTAACTCATTACATGAGATAAGTTGATTATACAATTTGTTTTTTTTACCATCTGTTGTATAAACCGCGCCATCATTATTTCCAGTATCGCTTAAACTATCACCAAAACCTACAACGTTGTTAAAGACACAATCATCGGCATAAGCATTGCCAATAAAAATTGCATTGATTGAAAGCGCTAACAGTGCAGGTGTGAATAAAGATGCCTTTTTCATTGGCATTCTCCTTAAATAGTAGTTTTTAAATTAACCAGCAATCGTCTGTTAAAGTAAAACGTCCGGCGACTTCATCTTTGATTAAGCCGGAGGTGCTGATGTATTAAATAGTTGGAATAAATTTATGTCAGACAGTGAACATCTTGATAAGAACTGTCCTCGATTATGTATGGTCAGCTGTCAGAAATCGTCCATATTGATTTGAGTTTTTTATATTCAATGTGCTGTAAATACATACATTTTTAAAAACACCTCCAAAAATACTAATCTGATAAAAATTAACCATAGCTAAATTCAGGTCAAAAGAAGCCCTACCTGAAAACTCAGGTATTGATAGTTTGTCTATAAGTAAAATTTATTTTTTTAGACTGGAAATAATATTTATCTATCGATACTTCATTGTAACTAAATGAAATAGTACCCAGCTGTTTTTATTGCGCGACAGGTTAGCAGCAACCTTTGGATGACACCAGTATTGTTGGAGAATTCGGTGACTGGACGTACCAGATGAATTGTTGTGCTTGTTGAATATGAATTTTTATTTGTTTATAACGCAATCAATTTATTATAGTGGGAAAAATTCACTTAACTTTAATCAAGTTATTGATATAAATGATTATTTATGTATGAGTAATAGTTATATTTGTTATTAATTACGGACTTAGCTATTAATGAAAGCGATTAAATAAACAGAAAAACCCCGCTGTGCAAATGCAACAACGGGGTTTTTCAGGCAATGATTTATTTAATCACTTGAATAAGTTTGTGCTTAATACTTGCACTAAAACCCAATCATTAGTGCTCAAACATCGCGGAGATAGACTCTTCATTGCTGATACGGCGAATAGCTTCAGCAAGCATGCCAGACAGTGTTAAAGTACGAACTTTGTTCAATGCCTTGATCTCATCAGACAGAGGAATTGTGTCACACACAATAAATTCATCGATCACTGAGTTCTTGATGTTTTCAACTGCATTGCCAGAGAAGATAGGGTGGGTTGCATAGGCAAACACCCGCTTCGCTCCGCGCTCTTTCAATGCCTCAGCTGCTTTGCACAACGTACCACCTGTGTCGATCATATCATCAACCAGAACGCAATCACGGCCAGCAACGTCACCGATGATGTGCATAACCTGAGAAACGTTCGCACGTGGGCGGCGTTTATCAATGATGGCCATATCTGTATCATTCAGCAGTTTGGCAATTGCACGGGCACGAACGACTCCACCGATATCCGGAGAGACAACAATCGGGTTTTCCAGACCTTTCTGGAGCATATCTTCCAGAAGAATTGGGCTACCAAACACATTATCAACCGGAACATCAAAGAAGCCTTGGATCTGCTCGGCATGCAGATCAACGGTGAGAACACGGTCTACACCAACACTGGACAAAAAGTCTGCGACAACTTTAGCGGTGATTGGCACACGTGCTGAACGGACTCGGCGATCTTGACGGGCATAACCGAAGTAAGGAATAACCGCAGTTATACGGCCGGCAGATGCGCGACGTAAAGCATCAACCATAACGACTAATTCCATCAAGTTGTCGTTAGTTGGTGCACAGGTGGACTGGATGATGAAAACATCACCACCGCGTACATTTTCATTGATTTGAACACTGACTTCACCATCGCTAAAACGACCGACGGCAGCGTCTCCCAGGCTAGTGTACAGGCGGTTGGCAACACGTTGTGCTAGTTCAGGTGTGGCATTACCAGCAAAAAGCTTCATATCGGGCACGAGAAAAACCTCAGGCTTGCGTCCAGAGAGATATTGTTGACCAATTGAACAAACCTTGCTCATTGGTTCAATAACACGGTTATCCCAGAGCGGAATGTATGCAAAGGTGAAATGTTGACGCCACGCGCAACAAAGCCCTGCATCCACTCTGGGGCTTGATTTAACACCTTACGGGCTGATGCCTCTGTTTCGAACTCGCCGAAAACACATGCACCAGTTCCGGTCAGGCGTGACGGGGTGTATTGTAACAGCCATAAAAGAAGCTGTTCAACCTCACGAAAACGTTTTCTTGCGATTGGTTCACAATCATTTGCAAATGGTGCCTTTAATAATGCGGGCAGAGCACGAATTGGAGAATCTCTTTTTAATTCAGGATCTGTGAAGATCATCGGGGTTGAAATCTCAATTCCGGGGTGTGCAACCAGAAACCATTTTTCTTCCGGTGAGGCGGGTTGGAGTTTTTCGCCTATTCCTTCAGCAAAAGCAGCATGCCCTTTGACAAATACGGGAACGTCTGCACCGAGGCTGACACCAAGTTGTGCCAATTCGTCATCGGATAGATTGGCTTGCCAGTGATGATTCAGGGCAACCAACACCGTTGCCGCGTTGGAAGAACCTCCACCTAAGCCTCCACCCATTGGCAGACATTTATCAATGTGAATATCGGCTCCCAGATATTCAATGCCGGGTCGGCGGGCGTTATTGTGATCCTGCTGCGTGCGTTTTTGTAATAAATGCGCTTGCAATAATCGGGCGGCCTGCACGATCAAATTATCATCATGGGCAACGCCTGTAACGGGAGTCAGCAGGTGAATTTGGTTATCCTGCCTAGGTGAAATGGTGATTTTGTCACCATAATCGAGAAATTGGAACAGAGTTTGCAGTTCGTGGTAGCCATCGGGACGTTGGCCCGTGATATACAAAAATAAATTCAATTTTGCCGGTGAAGGCCAGGTTAAAGTCATTATTGCGTCGTCCAGTTATCCATTTTTAATTTGATGCGATTCTTTCCTTGGGTAAGTTCCAGCCGATTGGGCAAGGTTGGAGCTGTTGAAGTATCATATCCCTGATAATTTACCTGCCAAACTTCACCATTTTTTCTATCACTGACGGATTTGAGCAAATAGTTTGCATCCAGTTGGAAATTTTTGGCGTTCCCAGGTAAGCCAATAATCCAATTTTTCAGGTTATCCAATGGAATGTGCATATCAGTAAGTTGGTAAATTAATGATTCAGGATTGTCACTGCGATATTTTTTACCCTCACTGTCGGTGAGCCGGATCATGTTTTGTTCGACGAATAACTCTAACTCTGTCGTACCTAGGGGATTCAATAACAGTAACTTATAATCATCAGGTGAATATTGTTGCCAGAAAAAGCGCGCATACACTTTTTTATCATTGCCCAGATAAGCGAACGAGCCCCTTGTTTGATAATGTTCCATTTTTTTTAGTTGTTGCTCACGCGCATGCCATTGTGGGCTGTCCGCTGATCCCGTACCGACAGGGGGTTGAGTCACTGTACAGGCGGTCAATAAAACAGCGGAAAGGGGAAGCAAGCGAAAAAACGCGGATATCTTCATACAATAGCCCTTGGCAATAGGAGTGTTTGAAACTTGAAATCGACTGGATATGCAACTTGCCATCAAAGTCTATAATCAAGGAGCTAATTTAGCGAAAATTTGCCAAAAATTCTCGAATAAATTACTGATAATGGTTCGTTCGGCTTTTATTGAACTGATGCATCAAGTAAAATGCCCAGCTATTGGGAGTCCTTATGAAGGGTGTGAGTTTATGAGAATAGTTATTAATATCATCATGAATTTGATCCCTGTGATAACTCAACGCAGTTAAAATGACTTTATTAGCACTTGGTATCAACCACAATACAGCACCTGTTTCTCTACGTGAGCGGGTAGCCTTTTCTCCCGAAACGTTAGGGCTTGCTCTTGATGACTTGCTCCGGCAACCGCTGGTGCGGGGTGGCGTCGTGCTGTCAACCTGCAACCGTACAGAGCTCTATCTCAGCGTTGAGCAACAGGATAATTTTAAAGAACAACTGATTGATTGGCTATGTGGCTATCATCAGCTCAATCCTGAAGATCTGCAATCCAGCCTCTATTGGCACTTGGATAATGATGCTGTCAGCCACCTGATGCGTGTTGCAAGCGGGTTGGATTCTTTAATCTTGGGCGAACCGCAGATTTTGGGGCAGGTGAAAAAAGCCTTTGCTGAATCGCAAAATTATCAATCCCTGTCAGGGGAATTGGAGCGTTTGTTCCAAAAATCGTTCTCGGTGGCCAAACGAGTCAGAACTGAAACGGATATCGGGGCAAATGCGGTTTCCGTTGCTTTTGCTGCCTGTACGCTGGCCCGGCAAATTTTTGAATCCCTCTCCAAATTGAGCATCCTGCTGGTGGGAGCAGGGGAAACTATCGAACTGGTGGCACGTCATCTCAAAGAACACGGTGTGCGCCACATGATGATTGCCAACCGTACAAAAGAACGGGCACAGGCTCTTGCCAATGAAGTGAATGCTGAGGTTATTTCTCTGCCGGACATTGATACCCGATTGGCAGAAGCGGATATTGTGATCAGCTCTACCGCCAGTCCGTTGCCGATTATTGGTAAGGGAATGGTGGAGCGGGCATTGAAATTACGCCGGAATCAACCGATGCTGCTGATTGATATTGCTGTTCCCCGTGATATTGAGCCTGATGTTGAAAAATTGAGTGATGTTTATCTGTACAGCGTGGATGATTTACAGGCCATCATTCAGCAAAACCTAGCCCAGCGCAAAGCTGCGGCGGTTGTAGCAGAAGGGATTGTGCAACAAGAGAGCGGCCATTTCATGGATTGGTTGCGTTCTCAGGGTGCCGTCAATACAAT
The DNA here is from genome assembly GCF_033949405.1 of Xenorhabdus santafensis. NCBI lineage: Bacteria > Pseudomonadati > Pseudomonadota > Gammaproteobacteria > Enterobacterales > Morganellaceae > Xenorhabdus > Xenorhabdus santafensis. The sequence goes on from NZ_VCDN01000030.1 coordinate 13,226, forward strand.
TCGCGAATATCGGGAACAGGCAGAGAAAATCAGGGCTGAAATGACAGCAAAAGCATTGATGTCCATAAAGCAGGGTGCTGATGCTGAACAGATCATTAACCAATTGAGCCACCAATTGACCAATCGTCTGATCCATACACCAACAAAATCACTCCAACAGGCTGCCAGTGATGGTGATTTGGAACGCCTGAATCTATTACGTGACAGCCTTGGGCTGGAGCACAACTAACCCTATTCTAAATAAGGTCTGATATTACGAATGAAGCCTTCTATTGTCGCTAAATTGGAAGCATTGCAAGAACGCCATGAAGAAGTATTGGCTCACCTCGGGGATGCCGGAGTCATCGCTGATCAAGAACGTTTTCGTGCATTATCGAAAGAATATGCTCAACTTACCGATGTGACGAACTGTTTTAAAGCCTGGAAAGGCGTTCAGGATGACATTGAAACAGCAGAGATGATGCTTGATGATCCCGAAATGAAGGAAATGGCGCAGGAAGAACTCAAAGACGCAAGAATTCGTAATGAGGAATTGGAGCAACAGCTTCAATTATTGCTGTTACCAAAAGATCCCGATGATGAGCGTAACTGTTTCTTGGAAGTTCGTGCTGGAACGGGTGGGGATGAAGCCGCCATATTTGCCGGGGATTTATTCCGCATGTACAGCCGTTATGCAGAATCCCGCCGCTGGAAAGTTGAAATCATGAGCAGCAATGATGGTGAACATGGTGGATATAAAGAGGTAATCGCAAAAATTTCCGGGGATCAGGTTTACGGGCATTTAAAATTTGAATCAGGCGGCCATCGAGTTCAGCGAGTGCCTGAAACCGAATCACAAGGCCGTATTCATACTTCCGCCTGTACTGTCGCTATCCTGCCAGAAATACCGGAAGCAGAGCTGCCGGAAATCAGCCCTGGTGACCTGAAAATTGATACTTACCGCTCTTCAGGTGCTGGCGGACAGCACGTCAATACCACCGATTCTGCAATTCGAATTACTCACCTTCCAACCGGTATCGTCGTTGAATGCCAGGATGAACGTTCCCAGCACAAAAACAAAGCAAAAGCGATGTCTGTGCTCGGCGCCCGTATTCGCGCCGCAGAAATGCAAAAACGTCAGGAAGCAGAAGCTTCTGAGCGTCGTAATCTGCTGGGTTCTGGAGACCGTTCTGATCGTAACCGTACGTATAATTTCCCGCAGGGGCGCGTTACGGATCACCGCATCAACTTAACCTTATACCGCCTTGACGAAGTCATGGAAGGCAAACTGGATATGCTTATTCAGCCTATCATTACTGAATATCAAGCCGACCAGCTATCTGCATTATCAGAGCAGGATTGATGAATTATCAACATTGGCTCCAGTATGCAACTGCGCAATTAACCGAGAGTGACAGCCCCAAGCGTGATGCAGAAATTCTGCTGCAATACGTGACAGGGCGTTCACGAACCTATTTGATAGCATTCAATGAAACGCTGATTTCAGCGGATGAGGTTCACCAACTTGGTGATGCGCTGGCTCGCCGGATTAAGGGCGAACCGATTGCTTATATTGTTGGGGAACGTGAGTTTTGGTCACTACCGCTTGCTGTTTCACCGGCAACGCTTATTCCACGTCCAGACACTGAATGTTTGGTTGAGAAGGCTCTGGAATTGTTGCCTGACGTACAGGCCCGAATCTTGGATCTCGGAACAGGAACAGGGGCAATTGCGCTGGCGCTTGCCAGTGAGCGGCATGATTGCTATGTAACAGGCGTTGACATTAATCCTGATGCAGTGACATTGGCACAACACAATGCTAAAAAAAACGCAGAAAAGTTATCTTTCCACAATGTGAATTTTTTACAAAGTGAGTGGTTTGCAGCGTTGGGGCAACAACAATTTGATATGATTGTCAGCAATCCTCCGTATATTGATGAGTCTGATCCTCATCTGTACGAAGGAGATGTCAGGTTTGAACCGGCCACTGCATTAATTGCCGCACAAAATGGCCTGGCAGATTTGCAATTAATTGTGGAGCAAGCTCGCCATTTTTTATTACCAAACGGGTGGTTATTGTTGGAGCATGGCTGGAAACAGGGAATCGTTGTCAGAAACCTATTTTTGGAGAAAGGTTATCGGCAGATAGAAACTTTTCAGGATTATGGTGGTAACGAACGTATCACGGTAGGTCGATGGAATAAAAATGAAACCCATAGCTAATTATGAATTTAATAATGCTTCCCTGATAGACGGAATTATTCTAGTAACACAGGCGATTCGTCCCGATTTCCCTCAAGTATTGGTTACAGAACAACTGACTGCATTGATTGAAGAAGCCGAGCAGAGGCTTTCCTCAGTTGCTGATATAAAAGCAAAAATACAGTCGTTATTGACACTTTTTTATTGGGAATGGAAGTTTGGTGGAGCAAATGGGGTTTACTGCTTATCTGATACATTGTGGCTGGATAGGGTATTGAACTCACGCCAAGGTGCACCTGTAGCGCTTGGAACTCTCTTTGCACATATTGCCCAGACACTGGCATTGCCGGTACAGCCTGTAATATTCCCGACCCAGCTTATTTTGCGAGTTGATTTGGACAATGAATCAACATGGTTCATTAACCCAATGAATGGCGATACGCTCAATGAACATGTACTTGATGTTTGGTTGAAAGGCAATATCGGCCCAACTGTTCGCTTGGAAAGTAAAGACTTACAAGAAGCAGATAACATTAGTATCGTGCGCAAGATCACTGACACTATTAAAGTTTCTCTGATGGAAGAGAAAAAAATGGAACTGGCGCTTAAAGCCAGTGAAATCGTGCTGATGTTTGATCCTGATGACCCGTACGAAATCCGCGACCGAGGGCTGATTTATGCGCAGCTTGATTGCAATCATATTGCTGTTTCGGATTTGAGTTATTTTGTGGAGCACTGTCCTGAAGATCCCATCTCAGAAATGATAAAAATGCAGATTAACACCATTGATCAGAGAACGGTTGTTCTTCACTGAACATTTTCTCTGGCCATAATGACGAGATAGCATTTCTCTGCTTCCCAGACTTTTTAATGGGTACAGTTTTTTATTTTTATGGATACAGCAAATTTATTTGCCCTTAACAAGAGAAGGTATAAGTATGCAACAGAAAGTGGTTAACATTGGTGACATCAAGGTCGCAAATGATCTGCCTTTTGTACTGTTTGGCGGTATGAATGTCCTTGAATCACGGGATTTGGCCATGCGTATTTGTGAACATTATGTGACCGTAACACAAAAACTGGGCATTCCTTATGTTTTCAAAGCGTCTTTTGATAAGGCTAACCGTTCTTCCATCAACTCTTACCGTGGGCCAGGCTTGGAAGAAGGCATGAAGATTTTTCAGGAGCTGAAACAAACTTTTGGCGTGAAAATCATCACGGATGTGCATGAAACTGCGCAGGCTCAGCCTGTTGCTGATGTGGTTGATGTGATTCAGCTTCCGGCTTTCCTCGCGCGTCAGACTGATTTGGTTGAAGCGATGGCAAAAACAGGGGCAGTGATTAACATCAAAAAACCTCAATTTGTCAGTCCGGGCCAAATGGGCAATATTGTTGAAAAATTTAAGGAAGGCGGCAACGAACAGGTAATTCTGTGTGATCGCGGCAGTAACTTTGGTTATGACAATCTGGTTGTTGATATGCTGGGCTTTGGTGTTATGAAACAAGCTACCGGTGGCGCTCCAGTTATTTTCGACGTGACTCACTCTTTGCAATGCCGTGACCCATTCGGGGCAGCTTCAGGCGGTCGCCGCGCTCAAGTTGCTGAATTGGCTCGTTCAGGAATGGCTGTGGGTATCGCCGGCCTGTTCCTTGAAGCGCATCCAGATCCAGAAAATGCGAAATGTGATGGCCCATCAGCGCTACCGCTGGATAAACTGGAACCATTCTTGATGCAGATGAAAGCCATCGATGATGTGGTGAAAGGTTTTCCTGAACTGGATACCAGCAAATAATCGCTGAAACAGCCAGATCTTCTGGGTGAGACGGTTACAGGCATTTTGCTTGTAACCGTTTATTTTATCCGGCATCTGCCAAACGGCAGCCAAAAGTATGTCGGGGGAGGGGGAAGATCACTCCGCCATTTCGGCAATTTGTTTATTATGATTAGTTTGTCGTCTGAGGTTTTGTGCAATATGCCGGACTACATAGGCCGCATCCTGATCGATCCCCAAAAATCGCCCGGAACCCCATGTATGTAGCCAAGGTAAACCAATAAACGTAACATCCGGATCAATGGTGATGCCTCTGTCATGTTTGGGATAACCATTGTCCTGAAAAATAGCCAAATCAATCCATGAATAATCCGGTTTAAAACCGATACACCAAATCACCGAAGTAATATTTTCTTTTGCCAAATCAATATGGAGGATTTCTTGTTCTGGCTCCCAAACAGGCTGATATACCGATGCCGGTTCTTCAGTCGCAATATTGTTTTTCTCTAAATATTCATCAATAGAGGCATTAATCCGGTTATACGTCGCATCAGCACGGCTCAGGTTTTCTGATAAATCTGGCCTGAACCAGAGTTGCCCCTCTTTATAGTCATCAAAACGCCCAAGCAACTGCATGCCTTCTAAGGCAAATTTACGCAGGTCAATATCATGCCCGCCATCACGTCCTGTCACATAGTGGTTGGTACTGTCACGGACTTTTTCACTATAGCGATGATCTTTTGCCGTCATTTTGTAATGGCCCATATCAAACAGCCACTTCACCACATCTTTGCCGCGATAGAAGCGGGCACAGCGCGGCGCATCACCGGTTGATAAATAGACTTTCTTGCCTGCCAAGTGTAAATCTTCGGCAATTTGTGCTCCAGACTGCCCCGAACCTACCACCAACACGGCTCCTTCAGGCAGTTGATCCACATTTAAATATTCTTCCGAATGCATGACTTTTATATGCTCAGGTAAATCATCACTTAATCTGGGGTAAATCGGGGTATGATACCCGCCGGCGGCGACGACAAGCTGCTTGGCTGTAGTAGTGCCATGATTTGTTTTGATGATAAACTGTTGTGCCGCCACTTTTTCCACATGTTCAACCTGAATATTTAACATGGCAGGTGGATTGAGTTTTTCAATAAACTCATCAAGATATTCCACAATTTCGTTTTTTTTCATAAACCCGTCGGGATCTTGTTTTTGATAAGGATGTTCAGGTAACAAACACTGCCAATTCGGTGTTACTAACGTAAAATTATCCCAACGTTTACGGCGCCAGCTATGGGTCAACTCGGGTTCTTTTTCCAACACCACATGTTCAATACCTGATTTTTGCAAATAGTGGCTGATGCATAAACCTGCCTGACCGCCCCCCACAATGACCACATCATAATTTGGCAGCAATACTTGATTTTGGCTAGTAATCATAGAACTTCCCTCTCATTTTTTGTCATTTCAATCACTGTAATTTGATCTTCGGGGGTGAGTTCGAAGTGTTTGGCTTGGTGTTTGATCAGTGTCAGGCTGTCCATGGCCGAACTACAGGCAAAGCCATAACGTATCCGCACTCTTTCCGAGGCGGCATGCAAACCCTCTTCAACCTGCTGCAAAAACAATATGCTTGGGTAACTTTTATGCATGGACAAATATTCATAAATCACGGTTGAAGGGGAGTAATATTGAATCTGTTCCCCATTGGGCCACTTCACAGTAAAATTCACACTGGGCATAACATAGACTCCTGCTGCGATTTCAAGGCATCGGCATAACAAAAACCGGTAAATAGTTGGTTGTTAAAATCCCAAAATAGGCTTTTCTGTTGTTGTTGCTGTACCGTAACGGCACTACTGGCATTGGTTTCGCCCACCACGGCGCAGGTAATGCCCTGACGGTGAAACAACGTGATAATTTCTTGACAGTTATCGGCATTGGCCGTCAGTAAAAACCCAAAGCTGGGAAAAATTTGCAGCCATCTAGACCAATCCACACCATTAGGTTTGGGAATGGCATCCAGGCTGATATGAGCTCCTGACGCTGTAGCTTCAAGCAACATCAACAAACTGCCTAAAATGCCAGCATTACTGATATCACGGGCTGCATAAGCCAGATTGGCTTCCGCTAATTGCGGCAACAAGGCAATTTGCGACTGTAAAACGCGGTCAGAGACATGCTCAAAGCATTTCCAATAAGTGGTATTGGGATGGAATTGTCCTTGCAGATTTAAAGCAATCAGGATTTTTTGTTGTGGTTTGACATGCAACACTGAGAGCAATTTTTGCGCTGTACCCTGAATTGCAACTGACAAAGCGGGTTGATAGGCCGCATCGAGGTTAGTATGCCCGCCGACCAATGGCACGCTATAGGCACGACAGGCATCTTGTATACCTTGCATGATCCATTGGGCCTGCTCACTGTTGATGTGCCAAATACTGTTTACCACTGACAACGCTCGGCCTCCCATCGCAGCAATATCACTGATATTCGCCATCACCGCTGACCACCCGGCAAAATAGGGATGATTGGCGACAAAACTTGGCAACATACCCTCACAGGCGTGCAATACATATTGATCATTTAACGGCAGCGCCGCCGTATCATCCCCGGGGCAGGCATACAAACTCTTCCAATCCTGTGCATCAGCATGACACCTTGTATTGGCTGGAATGGCATTTTTTGCAATTGAATTGACTGAAACACAGGGATTAATCGCCTGTTTGGAGCGCATGGCCGGAGTGTTCTTCAATATATCCAGCAATGTATTGAGTTCCATTGTCATGCCTCCTCCTGCATATGGTTTTGCATCGGGATATACGGCAATGGATAATTTTCAATCTGTGCCTGCATCAACACATGCGGGATGTTGGCGACAGTGAGCAGCTGCAAACTATGCCAACCCAACCTTTGGAAATAATGTTCATTTTGACTTTGCACTGTGGCTAAAAAAGTACGGCAACCCAAGTCCTTGGCCGTTGATACCGCCGCATTGATTAACGCTTTCCCAATCGTATGGTGGCGCCGATAGCGAGGCTCGACACATAAACGCCCGCCATACCACGTTTGATCATCAACGGGGAAAATGCGTACGGCACCAATGACACGATCGCGCTGACCGGGCGCTTTCTCAATGGCAACAATACCTAATGCCTTAACATCATATTCGTCACGATCTTCTTTCAATATTTTTTGTTCATCGCGAAAGGTAACTTCGCGCAAGTGATAATATTGCTGAAGCTCCCAATCTTCCGACACAATTTTGATGGCAATGTCATCACTGATAAATTGTTTCAGTTTTTCATCGGGTTGAAGCCGCCAAGAATAACGAGAAAGTTCCATATCATATTTCCCCTTATTCATACGCTTTCAATGAGGAACAAGCCCCACATTTGGCGCAGCCTGCTTGAGTATTTTCTGAGTTCAGGCCATGTTTTTTGAGTTGCAATCCGATTTTTGGATAAAGGGACTGCATAAAAGCGTGATCCGGTTTAGGGTGATGTTCTAACGGTGTGCCCTGAATGGGGACAAAGGGCACAACAAATGGATACACACCCATTTCCGTCAATTTGGCAGCCATTTCCACGATTTCTGATTCGGTATCACCCAACCCAGCCAAAATATAAGTACTGACTTGCCCGCGGCCGAATACCGCAACGGCCGCCTCAAATGCGGAAAAATACGTTTCCAGCGAAACTTCGGCTTTGCCCGGCATGATTTTTTGTCGCACACGCTCGCTCACGGCTTCAAGGTGCATACCAATTGATACAGCGCCGACCTCTTTTAAACGTTGAAACCAGGTAAAATCATCAGGTGGCTCACATTGAACCTGTATTGGCAAATCGACTTGTGCCTTAATCGCCTTGACGGAGTCATATAAGATTTTTGCGCCGCGATCTCTTGCATTGGGGGTTCCTGTGGTGATCACCATTTGCTTGACGCCATCCAGCTCAACGGCGGCTTTCGCGACTTCTGCCAGTTGTTCCGGGCGTTTGCGGGCTAAGGTTCGTCCCCCGATAAGGGACTGATCAATTGAGCAAAACTGACACGCGGTTGCCTTATCATTCATTCGAATGCAATGTTGCAACACCGTTGTTGCCAGCACATCGTGGCTATGCAAGGTTGCAATTTGCTCATAGGCAATACCTTCGGCGGTTGTTAAATCATAAAATCGGGGACGGGCAGGGACAGTTAACGTTGCCACCGGGATCCGGTTTTTAAAAACAGTCACCTTGTCTGAGTTCAACTCAGGCTTTGCCGTGTAGGGAGAGTCTTGTGCTGCAAGATTCAGCACAGGGATCATCATGGTTTTACCATCAAGACACAGCGCTTTATGATCGCTTGGGCCTGCACCACCTTTACGGGATAAGCCAAATTCACCTTCCCATTTCAGGCCGTTGCATTGTAAATCGGTCAATAATTCTATTGTGGATACTTGTCTTACAGGTAACGCCTTTTCAGGCAACTGTCTTGTCGGTAACGGTTTTGTAGACAATGACATTGCAGACATCTTTACCCCCTATTACTTGGGTTTCATCAATAGGTTTATACCCTTCGCCATTCAAGGTGTTTTCTTGTTGGCTGCGTTTATGCATCCCGGTCACCGTTTTATAAATAGGCGGTTATCTATGCTGCCGGGGATGACTGAGAGGCTATTGCCTCTCGATCTTTGGCCGGACAAATTCGCTCCTGACGAATTTGCCACTCTCTTGCTGCCGCTATTCATCTTGAAATTCATTGAGTATCAGATCTGTGGTTCAGCAAAATTTGCGTCTTTTTCGGGATGACTTGGTACCGATGCTTCAATTTTTAGTTCGTGTAATACATTTGTTGGCCGGCGATCAATCAACAAACTAAGCAGCTCAGGGCGGCTGTAATGCCCCACCGAATCCATCATGCGTTTGCGTTTATCAATCAGGCTAAAATCCAGATCGGCAATGCAGTAACCTTCACCTTGTGTGAGCGGTTCAGCTAAAAACTTACCTTCGGGAGATACAATGGCAGTAAAGCATCCTCCTGAAATCGGGCCGATATCACAGCCAGTATCTTGCATAATTTGTTGTTGCTGTTCGGGATGCAACCAGGCGGTGGAGTTGACCACAAAACAGCCGGACTCTAAGGCATGGTGCTGAATGGTTGCTTTGATTTGGTCGGCAAAAACTTGTCCTACCAACGAACCAGGAAACATGGACGCATGTATTTGCTCACCATCAACCATTAAGGCAAAACGTGCCAATGGGTTGTAATGTTCCCAACATGCCAGTGAACCAATACGCCCCACTGTGGAATCAATGGCACACAGGCCACTGCCATCACCCTGACCCCAAACCATCCGTTCATGGTAAGTTGGTGTGATTTTGCGGCGATGCTGAATAATTGAACCATCGGTATCAAATAACAGTTGTGCGTTATAAATCGTACCGCCTGCGCGTTCATTAACGCCAATTGATACCACCATGTTGGCTTTCAGGCAGGCTTGACCAATCGTAATCGTGGCTTCAGAAGGTATCACCACTGATTCACTTAACAGCGTCAAATGTGCTTTTCCCATGGCAAATGGCGGCTGCACAAAGGAAAAATAAGGGTAATAAGGCACGACAGTTTCAGGAAAAACGGCAAATTGCACACCTTGTTTTCCAAGCTCTAAAATAATGTCACAGATTTTTTTTACCGTTTCGGCCTGACTATAAAGCACGGGGCTACATTGTACTGCGGCAGCTTTAATGATTCGGTTCATGTCTTATTTCCCTTATAGAATTGGCGCTTACTTAAACAGTCCAGGTATCAATAATTAAGGCATTTTCGCGACGCATCAGCAGTTTTAGATCCATCACATCCAGAGGGTTAATGGGGCGAATTCCTGGCATAAGGGCTTTTTCCGTCTGACCATACATGGCTTGTAACGCAAAACGACAGGCATAGACTTCACCACCTTCATTCATAAAAGCTTTTAATTGGTTATTGACGGCCAAATGGCCCGGAAATGCCTCAACGCCTAACGTTGGAAAACCTCGTTGAATCCCCAATTGCACACCCGGGCCGTAAAGCAATATTTTGGTTTCAAAACCTTTACGCAATAAACGCTTCGCCTGCATTACATTGATTAGGCCGATTGAGCCTTCAAATGCAACGGTATGGAAAGTCAGCAATGCTTTTTCACCCGGCTGGGCTTTGACGTCTTCAAATACTTTTTCTTCGTAATCAACAAGAAAGTCGCCATCTTTATATTGTTCGATATCCACTTTTGGCATAGCTCGCTCCTAGTTCAATGTTATTTTGGAATGAATCGATGTGCTGTCTTCCTGTGTTATTGCGAAAACTATGCCAAGTTATATTGTGGGGCAGGGATTGGTATTTAATTTATTGAAAAACATAAATTAAATTTATTGTAAGATATTTTTATACATATCAATGAAACAGCTGAGGCACTATGATTTTTCGTAGTATTATGATTTTTCATAATTAAAACTATGGAGATTCATAATACGAATATGATGGATAACATGAATAAAGTTGATTTCATTTCGGATTGGGGTATTTCTGAAAATTCGATTCGCCCGCTGGCATTTGAACACACATCACAGGCATTAATTGTGCTGGACCCACATCAAAATCAGTTTATCGATGTGAATATCAGCGCCACTCGATTATTGCATTGTGAACGTAATGAAATTATTCAAAAAACAGTAAGCTCTGTTTTTGGCCACATAAACCAGCTACCACAATTACAGGCATTTACCGAAGAAGCATTGAAGAACGGTTGGGCTTGGAGCAATGAATTATGTTGCTTTGATAAACAGGGGGAAAAAATCCAATTAGATATTACATCCGTTTCATTGTCTTATAAAAACAAAACATTGCTGATCTGGGCGCTGGTGGATATCAAAGAGTTAGAATGGCGCCAATTTCAGCAAAATACCGATAACGCGATCCGTACAGATTTAAAAGAATGGCAGTCTTTGCAAGAATTGTTTATCGACTCTGATACAGGCAAGCATTTATTGCTGAGTTCAGCCGGCGATGGTATTTACAGTATCAACAAGGAAGGGTTGTGCACCTTTATTAATCCTGCCGGCGCCAAAATGCTGGGGCTGCAACCTGACGATGTGTTGGGCAATAATATTCATGAAATCCATCATCATACCCATGAAAATGGTGATCATTACCCTGTAGAGGAGTGCCCAATTTACGCGGCAGTCCATGATGGCATTGTATATGAAGGCGTTCAGGAAATTTTTTGGCGGCGTGATGGCAGTTACTTTCCGGTGGAATTTACCAGCACTCCGGTTATTTGTGATGGTGAAATTATTGGGGCAGTAGCCGTATTCCGTGATATTACCGAGCGACTGAACACCGAAAAACAACTGACTCAAGCCCTTGAGGAATTGCAAGATTTAAAAAGTCGGCTGGAACAGCAGAACGAATATTTGCAGGAAGAAATTTTACAAGAAAATAAATACCATGAAATTGTTGGCAATAGCGCCTCAATTTTGCAGATTATCGACAAAATCAAGGTTGTTGCTCCAACGGATGCCAACGTGATGATTTATGGTGAATCCGGTACAGGCAAGGAGTTGATTGCCCGTGCTATTCACCAATCCAGCCACCGTAAACAGCAACCACTTATTCGGGTCAATTGTACCGCCATCCCTACGGAACTGTTTGAGAGTGAATTTTTCGGGCATGTCAAAGGGGCATTTACTGGCGCTGTACGTGACCGTATCGGGCGTTTTGAACTGGCAGATCAAGGCACATTATTTTTAGATGAAATTGGTGATATTCAACCAGAATTACAAAGTAAGTTACTGCGTGTATTGCAGGAAGGCACTTTTGAGCGGGTCGGCGAAGAAAAAACACGGCGTGTCAATGTGCGCATTATTGCTGCCACCAACCGGAATTTAAAGGAAGATGTGAAAGAAAAACTCTTCCGCGAAGATCTCTATTTCCGTTTAAATGTGTTTCCGATCCATGCGCCCGCCTTGCGTGAGCGCAAAGAAGATATTCCGATGTTGGTGACACATTTCACCCGATTGATTTGTGATAATCGTAAGTTTAAGTATTTACCATTTTCACAAAAGCATATTCTGGAACTTCAGCAATATGACTGGCCTGGTAATATCCGCGAGTTGCAAAATGTGATTGAACGTGCGCTCATTACGGCGAGGCAGGGGGCGGTTTCTTTTCAATATCTACTGGAACAAGATCAAGTACCAGCCAAGATCCCGCATCAGGAAATCCATCATGAATACCAACAAACAGAAGGGGTGCTGACGATAAAACAGTTTCAGGCGTTAGAGATGCAAAACTTTTCCCTTGCTGTCAAACAATGCAAAGGGAAAATTTTCGGGGATAACGGTGCAGCAAAGTTGTTGGGCATAAATCCAACAACTTTGATTTCGCGTTTAAAGAAATTGGGGATTGATTATTAAAAATTGTCTCCGATGGTAGCCTGGACGATTAATAAATTGCCATTTATTTCTGTACCTTGAATATAAAGTTGCATGAAAATTTAATTGCTCTTAAATAGGGCCAACTTTGGCTTTTGCCAATAGCCATGTTTTCAAAAAAAGAAAGGGAGTATCATGCATAACGCAGTCTATTTTTTCATTTCAATAATATATTGATTACTTCCCGTCAGGGAAATTGGCATCTTATAGGTATTTGTGAGCGAAAGCCCCGCCTGTTTTGCTATTAATTCAAATTCCGATAGGCTCCGGGATTTCCCTGATACAGTAATATCCATATATAAATCAAATGATGCTGAATCTGCGTCATTGGGTTCTTTTACCATTTCGATAATGTATAAAACAGAATCTTCCCGCATTGCTTTATGGACATTGTTCAGGATTGCAACCGATTTATTATCTGCCCAGTCATGCAAAACATTTTTCATGCAATAAGCATCATATGCTGCCGGAATAGTGGAAAAGAAATCACCTTTGATAAAAATCACACCTTCTGATTCCTGCCTGTCAAAATCATACAGATCCATCACATGGCATTGTATGTGTGGGTGGCGTGTTTTTATGCCTTTTGCCAATGATCCCAAACCCCCACCGATATCCATGATGGAATGAATTCCTTCCAGTGGCATATTTTCAATAATATACTTACTCATAACATCGGTTGTTTTTGACATAAAATCATCAAAATCCACTTTAAGGGCTTTATTATCTTCATGATCAAGATAGTCAAAAAATGGTTCATGATGATTAAGTTCAAAAGCCGATCTTTCATTCGTTTCACTTAGGGATAAGCAATATTGTGACCAGGAATTCCAAATCGCCGGATTTAATTCGAATCTTATATGCATTGTTGAGAAGCTATTAGGATCGCTGAGTGATGCACATGGCTCAGTAAGATAAAATTTGTCTTCTTTTTTTGTTAATACATTAAGTGACTGCATGTAGTTCAATAACCGACGGAACCTAGCTTGAGAAACATTGCATAATTGAGCGAGTTGTTCCGCAGTTTTGCCATTTTTAGTGTCTAAATATAACGGCGCCTTAGATTCTACAAAAGCAAATAGCGCACTGGATTTACGATATGCTATGGCCAAGTCTACTAACATTTTTTCCTTCCTTATTAAAACGTATAAAAGAGAGTTTCAAGTTGCAGTCGGGTTATGTCAGCACTACATTACGCCAAATTAGTGAATACCTAAATATAACTATGTATCAAAGGGTTTTGGTTCCCATTACAAATAATATTCAGCCCATTAATAGCTACAATGATTTGGATCAACTGACCATTACAATTTAAAAATTATTTTCTTTCTTATTTTGTTTTTTGTTATACCACAAAGAAAAAATGTCATGGCATGGAAAATAATACCGCTTGTATAGATGAGAAAGTAATTAATAAAATATTGTTGTCACTTTTCAAGTTTCAGCTTTGTTGGCTTCGCTCACTTCAGTCATAAACTTATCTATGCTCCTGGGGATTGCCCCTTGCCGTCGTGTTGCATCTTGAAATTCAAAGGCATCAACCTTCCTAATAATAATGTGAGTTGCTATGGGCACATTACAAGTATTACCGCTTACACAGTATCAAAAAGAAATTTACTACGAAACTCAACGTAATCCGGAAAGTCATCAATTTACAATCAGTATTGCACGTGTATTAAAAAATAATATTAACTTTAAGAAACTTATTCATTCTGTTAATTCCGTTCTTGAAAATGATGTAACATGCCGATTGCGTATTATTGAACACGAGGGTGTTCTGGAGCAGGAAATACAAAATACGGCCGCTAATCAAGCTGAAATCATTAATGCTGAAGAAGAAGACGTGAGTGAACTCTTCAATAAATGGTCAAAGCGAGTTTTTCATCTGGATGAAAAATCCCTTCTTGAAATTGCCCTGTTAAAGAATCTAAAAAATAACGATACGGCTATTTTTATTCGCGCCCATCATATAGTGTGTGACGGTTGGGGCATAAACCAGTTGGCAAAAAAAATTGCTAAATGTTATCACGATAATCACCTGATTCAGGACAATGCAATCACTTCAGATGAGTTGCTTTATTCTTGTCATTTTGAAAAAAATGTTGCGAAATACACTTCTGCTATCCTTGAACAAGAAGAAATTCTGTCACAGCCGGAAACAGAACAACAAATAACCGCATTGGCTGCGCTTACACAACTTCATGATCCCGCATTTTTTAATCGGAAAAAGAAAACGCACTTATCTCGTTTTGTGCAACACCGGCATCTATTAACTCAGGCAAAAATAGAGAAAACCACTGCTCAGGGGATTAATCCGTATCTGGCGGTGATGTCTGCGGTCGCCGTGTTGCTGTCGCGGATACATAATAATACCCAGTTAACAATGGGTGTACCTTTGCTTAACCGCCGCATGAGCCAACTTGATATTGCCGGTCAATGGGCCAATACTTTGCCATTGGCTGTGACGGTCAACGCAGAGGATACTCTGGCAGAACTGGCAGCCCGCATCAAAACAGGAACTAAAGAACTCAAAGCGTTTGAACATATTCCGCTGGGGCGCTTGCTTAAATCCATGGGAACAACCGTGCGCCAAGGGTTTGATGTAACGGTAGCGTATAACCATTCACCGATGGCCGGCGCTTCCAGAGATCTCTATCAAAACGAAGGCATTTATGCCGCCGCGACAGCTCATGAAAATGATGCGATTGCGATTCATGTGCACAACTACGGTGGCAATAATGATGTTGCCATTGATATCACCGCTGCGGAGGATATTTTTGATGAAGATTATTCATTTGAAACCTTTACCGCGTCCTTGGGGCAGGTCATTGATCAGATGATAGCTTCACCTGAGCAGGCAGTTTCTCAGGTAACTCTCTCTTCCGCAGAAGAAATGGCTCAACTGGCGCTGTTTGAGCAGGGGCCCATTACTGAATATTCAGAGCAGGAAACGCTATCAACATTATTTGATGCTCAGGTTTCCTTACACGGAAATGCAGTTGCCATTGCCAATGCTGGCGAGCAATCTGCGCTGACTTATACTCAGTTTCAGACCCGCATCGGCGATATGGTGGCTGTCTTACTGAAAGCAGGAGTCAAGAAAGGGAATATCGTTGCTATCCTAATGGATCGCAGCACAGCAATGTTAACGGCTATCTTTGCGGTATTAAAAGCAGGGGCAGCCTATTTGCCCGTAGATCCTAATTATCCGCAAGAGCGGATTGATTATATGCTGGAGGACAGTGGTGTTACGGTTATCATCGCTGACCGGCTTGATCAATCTTTGAACGTTAAATCTTATACCATTATTGATGGCAATACCGTTGTCGCTCAGGAAGAGCCGCGTTGCGCAGAACAGGCCAATTTATCGACAGCAGATTCTCTGGCTTATATGATTTATACCTCCGGCTCTACCGGGCAGCCCAAAGGGGTGATGATCAATCATTATTCAGTGGTAAACCGGATTGAATGGATGCAAGAACGGTATCCGTTGGATAGCACCGATGTCATACTGCAAAAAACGCCGATTTCATTTGATGTATCCGTCTGGGAATTATTCTGGTGGTCTATCACCGGGGCATCTGTCCATTTATTACCGCCGGGTGCGCATAAAGATCCATTAGAAATAATAAACGCAATCCGCGTTCACCGTGTGACAACACTGCACTTTGTTCCCTCCATGCTCCAGCCTTTTCTGGATATTTTGGCAGCTCAACCGGAGCTAGTGAAAGAACTTAGCAGCTTGCGACGGGTGTTTACCAGCGGTGAAGCCCTTCCTCCGACACGGGTGAATCAGTTCCGTAAAATTTTCTCTGTCCTTGGCTTAAACGCGCCTGCTTTGATTAACCTTTATGGCCCGACAGAGGCAACCGTAGATGTCTCGTATTTCGAATTTTTCCCTGATAATAAAGAAGTTATCAGCCGAGTGCCTATTGGATACCCGATCAACAATACGTTGCTGAGAATTATGTCTCAGCACGGCACTCGGCAGGCAATAGGCATTGCCGGAGAGTTACAAATTGGCGGTGTTGGTTTGGCACGTGGTTATCATAATAAGCCTGAATTAACTGACGAAAAATTCATTTTGTCCGGCAATGAGCGCTGGTATCGCACCGGGGATTTAGCCAGATGGTTACCTGATGGCAGCATTGAATATTTGGGCCGAATTGATAATCAGGTAAAAATCAGAGGCAATCGTATTGAGCTGGGTGAGATCCAAAATACCCTTGAGCATATTCAGGGAATCAACCGGGCAGAGGTTTTACCACAAAAGAACAGTCAAGGTGATGATTACCTTTGCGCATACTATACGGTGGATGCAACAAATGAATTAAGTGCAGCGGGTCATCCGCATTTTACCTCTGAAAAACTGCGCAAGGCATTGCTGGCATTTCTACCTGACTTCATGGTGCCACAGAAATTTTTCCGCGTACCTTTTATTCCTCTTACTCCAAACGGCAAAGTAGATCGTCATGCTCTCGCCACCTTGGTGAAAACAGAGAATTCAGTCAGTCGTGATGATGCCCAAACTGAAACGGAATACCAATTAGCCGACATCTGGAAACGGATATTAAAAATTGACAAACTCAGTGTGCAGGAGAATTTTTACACACTGGGCGGTGATTCAATTTTAATGTTAAAAGTGCGTTCCGAAGCGGAAAAGGCGGGAATAACGGTCACCCTCTCTGATTTGGCACAGTACCTGACAATAGCCGATCTAAGCCAACATATTGACACTTATTGTAAAACGCAAAAAAGCCATCGCCAGAATGCGTTGCTGCCTTTTGCATTGATCAAAGAAAAAGAGCGGGCATCGCTTGCCCAATATGCAGATGCATTTCCCGCAACTCAGCTCCAGCTTGGCTTGATTTACCATAGCCAGCAGAGCAAACATTCAGCCACTTATAAAGATGTTTTCCGCTATACACTTAAATTAAATACGCGGAAAGGAGAATGGGAACCGGAACTTTTCCGCCAAAGTGCAGCAGCAACTATTCAGCGGCATCCTGTGCTTCGTTCTCACTTTAATTTGGCTGATTTCAGTGAACCTCTGCAAATCATCAACCACAATATTAATCTTGATGAGGCAGTGAGCATTGAAGATCTGAGTTCGCTGTCATGGGATGAATCCGAATCCATCATCAAAGAGCACATGGAAAAAAGCAGTCGGCAGGATTATCTGTTTGATCGCGCGCCATTATATCGCATTTGTGTATTCAAGACCGCAGCGACTGACATTATTGAAGTCGTATTCAGTTTCCATCACGCCTTGCTGGATGGTGGCAGTGTGGCAAACCTGATGCATGAACTCTTTTCCCGTTACCAGAATCAGGGAATGCATCCTTCTGAAGTGGAACATTCTGAAGCAAATGTCCTGCCGTCACCGGCATTATATGTACAGGATGAGCTTCATGCTTTGCAGGATCAAAAGCATCATTTGTTCTGGAAAGAGATGTTCAAAGGGCTTGCCAGAACTCAATTCCCGGCTTATCGCTTATATGAAAATCGAACGCATGAAAACCAGCCCCAAAAGCGGGTTTTTGCAAAGAAAGCGATCATTCCAAAAGAGATTGAAACAAAGCTGGGCATCTTGGTACAAGATGAACAAGTTTCAATTAAATCGGTATTCTTTGCTGCGCATTGTTTAACGGTAGCCAGCGTGACGAGCCAGAATCAGATTGCAACCGGACTCGTAACCCACGGCAGGCCGGATGTACAACATTCAGAACAAACACTGGGCTTGTTCCTGAATACATTGCCGGTTCGTTTTTCTGTCGAAAATAAGACGTGGAAAGAATGCATCCATTCGGTATTCCGAGCTGAACAACATCATGCGCCATACCGCAAGTACCCGCTTAACGCTATCCAGCAAGTAGCAGGTGAAGGTGCCAAAATCAGTTCTGCGTTTAACTATATTCATTTCCACATACTGACTGACGTTTTTAGTGGCTCTGATTTATCGCTTATTAGCTTTGATCCGTGGGAAGAGACGAACTTTGAAGTCTTGCTTAATGTCATGACTGATTTCAACACAGGTCAGCATTATCTGCGGTGTGATTTTGATGGCAGTGTCTTCTCACAAGTGCAGGCCGACACTTATATGGATATCTATATGTCCGTCTTGCACAAGATGGTCAGTCAGGGTGATCAATTGGCAACGCTGAGTCAGCCACTTGCACAAATGGTACAAAAACCCCAAAGCAGCAGCGAAATGCCGTGTCAGGGTTTTATGTCCGTGCTGAATATGATTGCGAAAAATGTGCGGGAGCAACCCGATGCCATCGCAATTCGTTATCATGATCTGCAATGGAGTTATAAAAAACTCTGGTCAGAATCAGGCAAAATTGCGTCTGCGCTGATTTCTGACGGTGTTGTTTATAGAGGTACTGTTTATAAAGGATCGGTGCAAAATACTCCGGTAGCTATCGCGCTCGAACGTTCTCCGATACTCGTGGCATCATTGATGGGCGTGATGAGAGCAGGGGGGATCTGCTTGCCATTGGATCTGAGTTATCCGGCTCAGCGCATTGAAGCCATGGTAGAACAGGCGCACCCGATACTGGCGCTTGTCGATGAAAAATCAGAGCCGTTACTCAATGTGGTCGCTGTTCCGACAATGAGGCCAGATGCGCTGATAAATCTCGAGACGCATATCTCCTGTGAAGAACAAAAAAGCAAGGCAGAGAGGGACATAGATCCTGAACAACTGGCTTATTTGCTGTTTACATCAGGTTCAACAGGTAAACCGAAAGGTGTGGCAATGCCGCATCGCAGCCTGTCAAATATGGTGACTTGGCAGAATGATACCCTCACAGGCAAAAACATTCGCTCGACTTTGCAGTATGCACCGCTCAGTTTTGATGTTTCCTTCCAGGAAATTTTTTCTACGCTCGCGGCGGGTGGAGAATTACACCTGATCAGTGAAGAGGAACGGCGCGATCCATTGCAGTTACTGCATACTATCGATACTTACCAGACAGAAAGAATTTATCTGCCTTATGTGGCACTGCAACAATTGGCTGAAACCGCCGTCGCACTGGAAACTTACCCGAAAAACCTGAAAGTGGTTATTTCATCCGGTGAACAACTCCGGGTGACTGACGATATTCGTTCGCTTATTGGGCAAATCAATAACGGTATCCTCCAGAACCAATATGGCCCTACCGAAACACATGTCATCACTGCCTTTACTATGCAGGGCAATCCGGCTTCTTTCCCTGCGCTTCCACCTGTTGGTAAAAACATCAGTAACGTAGATGTTTTACTGCTAAACGAGCAATTAGAAGAAGTTGCATTGGGTGAGCAAGGAGAAATTTATGCCCGTGGTTTAGCTGTCGCACAGGGCTATTATTGCCAGCCAGCATTAACCGCAGAGCGTTTTATTACGCTCAAAGGGGATAATAATCCGCTGTATCGCACCGGTGATTTGGGCGTGAAACTCAAGGATGGCAATATTCTCTGTCTAGGCCGTAAAGATACTCAGGTTAAAGTACGTGGTTATCGTATTGAACTGGCAGAAATAGAGTTGGCGATATCGAATACGCCCGATGCTGACACAATATTGAAAGATGTTGCTGTTGTTGTTCAACAACACGGTGAAAACGACGGTTATTTAGTGGCTTTCTTGGTTGGTGAAAAAGATGACGCATTTGTTGAGCGAGTAGAACAACATTTGTCTGAAACACTTCCCAAACACATGCTCCCGTCGCAAATAGCGTGGCTGGGTTCACTGCCTAAAACACCGAGTGGCAAGCGTGACGATGCAACGTTACGCCAAATGCGAATCACTCATAGGCATACTCAATCAGAGAGTATTTCACCGCGGGATAAATACGAGCAGGTACTGTGTGATTTGGCGGCGGATTTGTTAAAAATACCCGAAGTATCGGTTCATCAGAATCTGTTTGATATCGGGGCCACCTCACTGACCGTGATGAGAATGGTTGTTCTGGTCGAAAAACATTTCGGCATCACAATGCCCTTATCCCTCTTTATCAGTTATCCGACAGTTGCACAGCTAGCGGAACATATCAGAGAAAAGGGCGGACTGCCCACCTTCAGCCCGCTTGTTCCCATGCGCCCTATCTTCACAAGTACAAACGGCAGGGAGTCAGCAGCTCATAAATCCCCTTTATTTTTTGTCCATCCTATGGGGGGAAATGTGCTGTCTTATTTGCGATTAGTGAAACATTTCCCTGAGGATCAACCCTTCTATGCGTTGCAGGCCCACGGTGTCGATGCCGGATCGATACCACTAACCAGTGTACAGGAGCAGGCAGCGAATTATCTGCAAGCTATACGCCATATGCAGCCGCATGGCCCGTATTCAATCGGCGGCTGGTCTTATGGCGGCTTTGTCGCATTTGAGATGGCTCGCCAGTTGAAGGAGCAGGGAGAAGAGGTGGCTGATCTTTTTGTTCTGGATACGGTTGTTGTCAGCAATGAAATGAAGCGGGAAGTGAATGAAGAAGCGTTATTGCGTTGGTTTTTCTGGGAATTATTGTGGCTGAATGAAGGCGCGACGCTGCCCGCGCAGAGTTTACCGGAGCACACGATTTCTTTGCAGGAACAATTTGAATACATCACAGAGCAGGCGATTGCCACCGGCGCAATTCCGAAAGGCAGTTCCCGGGCGGTAATTCAAAGGCTGTTTGATGTGTACAGAACCAATTGGAAAGCGGCGTCAGATTACGCGGCTTGCAAGGCTGATATCAGCATGACTTTATTACATGCGACGCGGCCGTTACCTGAAGTTCTGCGCTCCATGCATGATGCGGTCGGTAGTGAATACCGTGATCCTCAAAATGGCTGGGGGCGTAAAACAACAGGTCATATTAATGTCATCGATGTGCTCGGTGATCATTTAGAAGTTATGGAAGAACCCTATGTAGAGGAAGTTGCAAAAGTCATTCTGCAAGAAATGAGTAATTCCTCTAAAAAACAAGTATTACCGTCCTCGGAGGAAGCATGTCCCATCCATTAAAAGTAATTATCGCTGGCGCAGGTATTGGCGGGTTAACAGCGGCTGTCGTTTTACGCCATATTGGCTGTCAGGTTGAAGTTTATGAACAAGCGCCAACGTTACGCACAGCCGGTTCAGGTTTATCTGTAATGTCCAATGCTGTGGCTGCCTTATCTTCTATTGGTGTTAATCTGAATCTGGAGCACTTTGGTGCTCCGGTTAAATGCGTTGAAATCAGGAACATTGAAGATCAGTTGATCCGTGAATTGCCTATCCCGGAGGTTTCATCCTCCAACGGATTTGACAGTGTTTGTATCTCACGTAAGGCGCTTCAGGAAGCACTGTTAGCGCAACTGGATAAGAATATTATTCATGTCGGCGCGAAAGTAACCCAAATTACTGAAAGCGACGAGGGTGTTTCTGTCCATTTTGCAGATGGCAGAGAAACACAGGGCGATTTGCTTATTGGAGCGGATGGGTTCTATTCCTTTGTCCGTGACTATGTCCGGGGTAATCAGCCCATCCGTGAAGCCGATTATATCTGCTGGCTGGCGATCATTCGCTATCAGCACCCGCAAATCACACCGGGTTACGTCGCCCATTATTGGGGAGAGGGAAAGCGGGTAGGTATCATTGATATCGGCGGCGGTGAAATTTATTGGTGGGGTACGGCAAATATGCTGACTGAACAGGCCAGCCACTGGCAAGGAAGCAACCGTGATATTTTGTCATATTATGAAGGATGGCCGGAGATTGTTTCCGACATTATTTCACAAACGCCGTCAGAAAATATTATCTCTGTGCCCGCACAAGACAGGCCTTTTTCGTCTGTTTGGGGAAAAGGCCGGGTCACCCTGTTAGGTGACGCTGCGCATCCCATGCTAACCACTCTGGGTCAAGGCGCCGGTATGGCCATTGAAGACGCGGCAGTGTTAGGGCATGCGCTGAAGCAGCAGGCAGACCCGATTGCAGCACTGCGTCAATACGAAGAAATTCGTATTCCAAGAGCGGAGATGTTTGTGGATCTTTCATATACACAAAGTGAATTTGAACAGCAAGCTACCCCTGCTGATTGTCAGAAAAGGGAAGATGCTTTGCGGTTTGAGCCAGCGGAAAAAATGCGGGAAGGTTTTGAAAAGTTATTGAAGTTTCCTGTCAATGAGCTTGATGTGATTTCAGCATAACGCTGTGCGCTTGCTCTAACATTAGGCTTTGAAAGGTAGAGAGTTATCGGTTTGATGGGGTTGCGTCATCCTTATATAAAAACCGGTAACTCTCATGACTCATACTTATAATTCCATCATAACCTGGCTATGTGTCGGGGTTTGCAAGGTTGATAGCCTGCCTGTTTTTTTATTCTTGCCCCTAATCTGTAAGTTACTCACTTAATTGCCATAGACGACCTCAAAATTATTTAAAACCTATATCATCGTATTCTAGTGGGATTATTATTTTTTCCGTGTTTTAGCTAAAGACAAACATAATATGATTTACCGAAATAACTTATTTTTGTCAAACAAATAAGGATATTATGCCGCATGTTATTTCCGATCAAAATAATATATTGTTTTTTTGTTGGAATACGTGGCAGTTATCAACTGATAACAATTTGTCATTATGTTCTTGATATTTATACGTCTAATTTATACTTGCAAAACCATCCACTAATTTGATATTACTGATTTACTTGTTGGTTTTTTACACAGGATATTTTTAATTTATTCATATGAATTTTCACACATGGTGTTTTTTAAATCATATTTATAAGGGGTGTTTTTATGAATGATTTTGATAATACATTGCTACCAGCGCCTAAATTTATACAAGCAGATAGTTCCGGTGTGGTTAATATAGAAGATATGAAATTAACTGGGCAGGAATTTATAGTCATGGAAGTGCATAAATACCTTGATCTTCAAGTTGGGGATAAAATAACCGGGTATCTTAGAAATAATAACAATGATGAAATAAAAAGCATTCCTAGTGTTATCGTACCAACTGATGAGGGAAAATTTAGTGGCCTTGTTTATTTCCACATAGAAGATATCAAACATTTGGGGCACTGGAACGCTTCTTATGAGGTGATAAAATTAGATGATGTGAAACTTTCCTCAAGCGTAACTGATATCAATTTCAGGATTGGCGGTCATTGCCCACCAAAAGATAATATTTATAGCATAAATATTTTTTATTTCTCTACATCTGAGGGAGAGTATATTTTCCGTCAGCGCCAATGTGATAAAGAGATATCTGTTAACAAACTTTTACCAGGTGGAAAGCAGGGTGATGATATCTCGGAAGGGCAGCAATGGGATCATTTTTATGATCTATTGCTTCCTTTTAAACTAGGTAAGCAACAGTATGTTTTTGGACTGAAAAATAATATTTTAAATGCGTCTCAAGTTGTACCTGAATCTTATTGGATGATAGCTAAATTAAGTGATCACGGATTTAGAAATGTGACTAGTAGTGGTTATTGGGATAGTCCTTATGATGTTGGTTTTACATATGTGATAGATAATAAACAATTTATTTATCTTCATAGTGGTAAAGAACAGGATAGTGATAAAAAGTATCCTTATGTCATTCGGGAAATAAAGCAAGATGGTAGCATGGGAGATATAACGGCTTCTGGTGCTTGGTCTTCTTTCTATGCTCCAACATTTTCTTTTACAACTGAAGATAAAGTCTATTTTTATGGGCAAACAAAGGCTGATAACAGTCTTATTAATTATGAATTAAAATCCGATGGAACTATTGGAGAATCAGTTGAGGGTGGTGCTTGGTTAGAATATAATGCAGTCCAGTTTACATATAGCATGGGGGGATACAACTACTATGCTGGACAAAATTTTGATAATCATAATTTTTGGACGGGGACTATAAATAATGATGGTTCACCATATCAAGTCAGTACAACGTTAACAATAATTGATAAAAACTATCAATATATGGTTCCATTGAAAATTCATGGAAAGCAATATTTCATTAGGCAAGATCAAAGCAAAGAACATTGGATTATTCAGGAATTAAAGGAAGATGGTACAGTGGGGGGAGTGACAGATAAAAGATGATGTTGTTATATTTAATGCAATAAATTAATGATGATTTAGATAATGATTAATAAGAGATTTTTCTGAGTGGATGATATAATATCAGGCAGTCTTACAGTTAATTATATTATTAATTTTTAATTGCTGGGACTTAAATTGGAGTAAAATTATTGGTGAGATTTTGCTTGTTTAATCTAATGATATTTTCATTTGCATAATAAATTATTCCATTGTGATTTTTTTAAACTAAGTTTAATTTTAGTACGTTATATTAAAGTATTTTTTAAGCCTCTCATTTTAAAATGAGAAGTGGTTATTTGGTATAAATTTTAATTTCAGAAAGAAGTGACATTTTCATTGCATTGCAGGATTTCAACAATAAATTAATTTATATGCCTGTTCTGATATGAGTGTTTAAAGCTAGCCAAAACCACTTTAATCAGTAACAGGCATAGACGATTTTCTCTAAATTAGGTTGACTGACAATCTCCCTCAATTTCTGCCAGCGCCTTAGGTAATGTAGCGTGAAAACTCAGTTGCCCTTCAATGGGAACTATTTTGGCCCTTGCCAACGTTTTCAAAGGTTGGAAGGGAATATCACACACAACGATATGTTTTTCTTTCCCCATATCTCGGACAAAACTCTGAAAGGCGTGCAGGCCGCCAGCATCCAATACAGGTACAGCATCCCATTGCATGATAATGGTTTTGTAATCAGTACTTTTTTCCCTTAATTCAGCAAAAATACGCTCTGCGGCAGCAAAAAACAGAGGGCCAGTGATTCGCACAATGAGCAAGCTGTTCTCGTTGTTTGTCAAAGAAGATGTGTTGATACGAGTCATATTGGCAATTTTGCGCATAAATAGAAGCGAAGCCAGAACAATACCAATTGTGATTGCAATGACCATATCAAACAGAACGGTCAATGACAGGCAAAGGAGCATGACGATAATGTCATCTTTGGGAGCCCGGCGGATTAAATCGATAACTTTATGAGCTTCACTCATATTCCACGCGACAATCAACAAGATTGCTGACATCGCTGCAAGCGGCAGATAAGAGAGCATTGGAGCCAGAACCAGTAGTGTTAATAAGACGAGTAAGGAATGGATCACAGCAGCAATCGGTGACGTTGCCCCTGCGCGCACATTGGCGGCTGAGCGTGCAATTGCGGCTGTTGCGGTGATCCCGCCAAAGAATGGAACCACAATATTGCCCATCCCTTGGCCAATTAATTCACTGTTGGAGTGGTGCTTTTTGCCGGTCATGCCGTCCAGAATGACCGCGCATAACAGGGATTCGATCGCCCCTAGCATTGCCATCGAAAATGCCGCGGGCAGCAATGCTGATACTGTGCTCCAACTGATGTTGAACGAGTGGGTATCAGGCAAATTCCACGGCAGGACAAATTGAGGAAGAATTGGCGGAATACCTTGGCCTTGCGTCCCATCTGCCAGTGTGTAGCTGAATGATGATCCAATCGTTGCTACATCGTGGCCCAGAAGGTGCATGATACCCATGATACTGGTTCCGGCAATCAACGCGGGTAAGTGACCCGGTAACTTTAATCCCAGCTTTGGCCAAAAAATCAATACCAGCAGGGTGGTTAAGCCAATGAGGGTATCACTGAATTGGAATGATGGCAGCGCCTGAGAAAGTGCAACCACCTTATCAACATAATTTTCCGGAATGTGCTCAAGTTTCAGCCCAAAGAAATTTTGCACTTGCATGGTAGCAATGGTGATTGCGATACCAGACGTAAATCCCAATGTGACCGATAGGGGAATATATTCTATAAGCCGGCCTAATCGCGCTAATCCCATGATCACTAAAATAATGCCTGACATGAGTGTTGCGATCAGTAACCCACTTAAGCCGAATTGCTGTGAAACCGGGTAAAGGATCACCACAAACGCTGCCGTTGGCCCGGAAACGCTATAGCGAGACCCTCCGGTAACCGCGATGACAATACCCGCAATGGCGGCTGTGTACAGGCCATATTGCGGAGCTACACCACTGCCGATAGCCAAGGCCATTGCCAATGGGATAGCAATAATACCCACAGTGATCCCGGCAATGATATCTTTTATAAAGCGATGAAAAGAGTAGGGTTCTTTCCAACAGGCCTCAATAAAAGCACTAAACGGCTGTATCCCTTTAATTTTTCTGGTATTCATTGAAATAAAAAACCCAAATAAGATATTAATGACAAGTCGAGAAAAATAAAGTTAGCATATCGCTTTTATCAGTAGAGAAAGGTGTTATATGTCAAAAAGTTAACTAATTGCATACTAAACCGCATAATTCAAAAAAGAGAAAATAGGCCATTTGTACCTAGAGTTAAGTAATATTCGGCAATAATTTTATATTGCATTGTCTATTATAGGGGAAAGCACGGGATGGAAGGGATGAAAAACCTAATTGGAGGTAAGCTGATGCTTACCTCACCAATATAAATAGAAAAAGTAGCCCGAATTGCAAAAATAAGCTAACAGCAGCTCGTTTCAACAATTTTAATGCCCCTTGAAAGCGATCATGTAAGCGCTTTGATTGGGGCGTTTTATTAAAAATCAGTAATAAAGCCTGATCAAACTCAGCGTTTTTCTCAGGATATACATTGAGGATCTGAAAATAGTGGCAATCAAGCCAAACGCGCCAGCAATAGTACTGGCAGCATAAGGCAAGGAATAACGATATGGCATAATGGCTTTGATGGTTTGGCATTATGATAAATATCATTGTCGCTATAAGAGCTGCAAATGCTGATAAGCCAGAGATGAAACACCAGCTTCTCAATGTGGCAATCACGACTTTGCCTGTCATATTTTCTGACTGCATATTATGTTTTCCTATTCAGATAATATTCAGCCCACTGCCCAAGGGCATCCATATGTGCTTGCCTGAAAGTAACATGTGGCCTGGCTTGGCGCAGGATATCAATAACAGCATCAACATCATATTCTGGATGCCGTTTCAGCAACCATGCCGCGACAACCATAGCGCTGCGGGATAGCCCGAGTGTGCAATGAATAAGTACACGGCCTTTTTTGTGCAAATCATCCAGAGTACAAACAGCGGATTGTAAAGCATCAGGCGTTAATGGCAGTAAATCGAGTTGAGGTTGGCTGATATAATTGACAGGATGGTAAGCATGCTTGTGCCATTCGGCTGTCATGTCAAATATGCTGGTTATTTGGGCTGATTTGATGACTGATTGGTGTGGCAAGCTACCGAGAATAATTCCTTCCTCAATTTGGTTATAAGGTGCACTTTTGCGCCGGAACCAAAGATAAGAAAGCCAGGCGCCGAATTGGTAGGGTGCCAATACCCAGCGGGCTGAAAGTGACATCCGGCCGTTAGATTGTTTTTGAAAAATTGAACAGCCTAATCCTGCATAACCGAGAGAAAGCATCATTAATGATATGGCCGGCCATATCAGTATCCATAAAACACCGCCGAATCCGGCTGCCGGCAGCATAAATAGCATACCAGCCGCAGCATAATAGCCAGCCAGTTTTCGCGCATAACAGTCTTGGCTCGGTTGCCAGTGCCAGCGATGCGAAATAGGCAACAGATAACTGATCATCACCCCCACGGCAAAGCCAGTGATGACATCGACAAAATGATGTTGCCATGTAGTGAGAACGGAGAATGCAATCAAGGCTGACCAAATGTGCAGCAACCCACGCCAGTATCCGTGTAAGTGAGCGGAATAACGAAGCCAAAGTAACCACAACAGGATAATGTGCAATGAAGGGGCTTGATTGTAGGGCAAATCAAACATGTCCAGCTGGTCAAAAAACCATCTGAAAATCCCTTCAGTCGCAGGCCGGGAAAATGAAAATTTCAGTGGGAATAACAAGAAGCCTGCACAGGCGATAAGTGATGCAGCCACCAATCGCCAGCCATGCAACCACTGTTCACGGTAGCTTGTGCAAATGAACAGGGAGACTCCATAAAAGAGATCGATACTCCAGTAAGGAATAATCGACCACGGCCAAAAAGGAATATTCTGTTCCCAACCGAACACAACAACACCTACAGCCTCTCTTTGCGCAGTAAGTTGATTGACCTGTCCATAAGTGAGAAAAAAGAACGGTGCCAGAAAAATCAACCACATAAAAGCTGTCAACCATAAGCGTCGGCGGCTTTCATTGGTAAATGCCATTGATTGTTTCATTTCATCATTCTCAACGGTGGACTCTTTTGGCGATGGATACGGTAAAAATGCCCCAGTTATCAGTTAATTGATATTGCTTTTCAAAACCAGCATTTTCCACCAATGCATCTATTTCACCCTGAGTGCGCCGACGCATAATCCATGGTTGATTTTGACGGTGACTCGATAAAACACGGGCAATTATTTCAAGTTGTGGATGCCAAGGTTGCCCGGTATAAATCAAATAACCATTGTCTGCGATAGCATCGGCAAACCCGGCCAAGGAATTTTTGATCAATGTGTTATCAGGGAACAATTCATAGAGGCCTGAAACAATGCCGAGTGTTGGTGCAGGGGAGATGGATGCAATACTTGCGGCATTAAATGCATCACCGATAACAAAACGAATTTTTTCTGTGAGGTTACGCTCTTCTATGTAGGCTTGGCCTTGATTGACATTAATTTCGCTGTAATCCCTCAATAAAACGGAGTCCACTTTGCTGAAATCATTGATTGCATCAAGAATATAACGTCCGTGGCCTGCTGCTATGTCAAGAATATGAACCGGCTGATTTTGTTGTTGCAGTTGACGAATAGCCTGACGGATTAGCGTTTCCATATTGATTTTTCGCTGGCGTATGCCGCGCCAACCAATATTATTTCTGAGATAGAACTGATCTATTATCCGCCCCAACATTCCTTGACCTTGGGGTTGATTGAGGTAGACATAATCCAATGTAGATCCAGAATCAAAACCTGTTTCAAGTCCGATACGTATGCCTTCGGAGGCTTTTCCCCAACGTGTATTCATGGCTTTGCGCATCAGTTTATGCCCAAGGTTTTTGGGACATAGGCGCGGCAATGGCAGGCTTAATTTCCGGAATTCATCTGCGGTATAGCTCCAAACATCTTCATTACTGTAATTGTGTTGGTAATGAGGTAGTGCAAAAATACGCTCAATAAAAGTACGTATTTTATCGAAGACCAGATGGCGATCTTTTTCACCCAGCGTATCGTGATAAAACCCTGACATGACATGTTTCTCTTTGATCGGGGTATTTAGCTGCTGATAAAACTGGTGTTGTGACTTATGGTTCACGACATAATCGCTGCCAGAAATAAATAACTGAGTGGGCACAGTAATGGCGCTGGCATCTTTTACGACGCGTCCAGCGGTTTGGTACAGTTCCAACAAGATATTGACTGCGATTTCTCGGGTAATGAGTGGATCATTGTTATATGAAGCAACACGGGCTTCGTCATGTGTCAGAAACTTTGCTTTTACATAGGAGTTGACGAAGAACAATCCCCGCGCTTTCTGCATTAATTGCAAGCCTTGCACAGCAAACGGAACATACAATTTAATATCAAAAGCAGGCGCGGCGAGGATCATGGCACGGATTTTCGGCGCATAGTCATGTACCCAAGCGGATACCAGCACAGCACCCACACTTTGACCAATCACCGCAATGCTTTTCATCGGGATTTTGTATTGAGTGGAAATAAATCTGACAAATTCATCAACATCACGAATTGAGGTTCCCATTGAAGGGCTGTAGCCCCGTGGCCCCTCTGTCTTGCCATGCCCACGTGCATCCCACGCGAACATCGGCACATCAGGGAGAGCAAGTTCGTCAACGATATGTTGCAGTCGTCCCGAATGCTCATGACCACGATGAAAAATAATAATGGCTTTCTCCGTCTCTGTCTCTGCCTGTGCTTGTGGCCAATAACGGTAAAACAGAGATACGTGATCTGAAGTAGTGAAATAGTGTTCTTCAGCAATACGTTGGTTAAATGTTTGTGTCATGTGCTTAATGCCTTATTGGGGGTGTGACTGTTCAGACAACTTGATTTCACGCAATGCCTTAACAATGCGCTGATAGCAAGTCATCAAAAGTAAAACAATTACGAGAGGGAACAGATAGCTACTCCAACTTAATGCTGAAGGGAAGGTGGCAATGATTAGCCCATAGGCACCAAAAATAAAAGCGCGGTCACTTTTGCCCATTGGGCCGTCATAGCGCCGTGAAGCACCGATGGATTGCGTCAAAACGCCAATAAATTCTGTCAAAATGGTTAAGAATAGGATAACCAACAAACTCACACTGCTGACATGAGGCAGGAAACAGAAAGGAAGATAAAGGGCAACATCAGAAATAATATCTCCCAATTCATTATAAATAGCCCCTAAATGGGATTTTTGGTGATGCTCGCGCGCTAACATGCCATCAATGGCATTCAGCGCCATACGAATAAAGAGAAAGATAGGCAGTAACCAATAGAGGCCGGGGACGGGAAATAAGCTCAGCACTATACCCACAGCAATTGATAGTCCCATTGCGCCCAATGTTACTTGGTTGGCGGTAATTCCGTGTTTATAAAGATAAATTACGACAGGGCGCAATAAGTTTTGGAAACGAGGTTTCAGATCATAGATGGTCATCTTGCCTTAAATCCTTTGTAGGTAAACCCGTTGGTATTATTAAAATAAATGATTTTGAATTATCAAATATTGTTACATGTACCTATGAAATTTCTTAGTGATACTAACACCAATAAATTGAACTTATTAAGAAGTATTTGGCATCTTTTTTTAGTGTGTTTCGCCAGTAATATCGAAATCTTTCGATAGTCTGATTTGTTTATTTGGTTGATTTTTATTAAGTAAATGGTGAGTTTTTTCGGCGGATGCTTGTTGTTTTTATGGAGGCTTCGCTCAGCTAACTTTTTTCTATGTAGGCGAAATCCAAGAGTAAAAATTAAACATTGGTTTAATAATTCTTTATCGGGAAATGATGGCAAAACTGGAAACTGCGGGAAAACTACTGACAGCAATTGACACATCCGGCTGCTATTCTTAGAACGTTTAATGTCTTAAATCAGTTTCTCATCGTTGGTGTTTTTTCTGTTGAAGGAGAGGCTCTATGTTAGGGTTTAATCATCAAGAAGGCCGTTATTTAGAAATTGATGGCGCTCATATTTATTATGAGATTCAGGGTAATGCAAATGGTTATCCGTTAATTTTTCTGCATGGCGGCTTAGGTAATATCGAGACGTTTAATCACATTACGAACTATTTTGGCAATGCCTATCAACTTATTGGCATAGATAGCCGGGGGCAGGGAAAGTCAACGCTGGGAAAAGAAAAACTGACCTACAAACGGATTCAGCAAGATGTAGAGGCAGTAATCAGGCATTTGGGACTGAAAGAATGCAGTATTGTTGGGCACAGTGATGGCGGTATTGTTGCTTTGCGATTGGCAGCATCGGGAACTATTCTGATTGATAAAATGGTGGTGATTGGTACTCATTGGACATTGCCGGAAAATGATCCTATGAAAGAAATCGTTAAACACATCACCGTGGAGAGTTGGCGTGCAAGGTTGCCTGAGACCTATGAAAGCTACCAGCGTTTGAACCCACAACCCGATTTCAACAAACTGTTCGATACAGTTATTTCGATGTGGCTTGATACAAGCGAGGACAGTTATCCGAATGAAACAATCCGTCAAATAACCTGTAAATTGCTGGTTGTTCGGGGCGACAATGATAACTTAGTTTCACGCATTAGTTCGGCTGAATTAGCTGAAAATGTGGAACACGCTTGTTTGTTAAACCTTCCGTTCTTAGGGCACTCTCCCCAAGAGGAAAACCCGGCAATGCTGATCTCATTTCTGACAAAATTCTTATCAAAATAATGCAGCTGCTGGATTAATTACACCTGATTGATTGGGATACCGGCGTTTTTACCGAAAATGCTGTAATGCCTCGTCGTCCAGAGAGTGCCGCAAAAGGTTAAGGTCACTTTTTGCGACACCCTCTTTAGAGCTAGGAAGATGCCAATGGTAATCTATACGAATCATTCACCTTATTTATAAGGACAAAGAAATGCCAGTAGACATAAAACCTAAAAATATGGCGGCCATTGAAATTGCTCATCCCGGGGAGCCTGATGTTCTGACCCTGACAAACATGCCCATTCCTAACATTGGTTCAGAAGAGATATTAGTCAAAGTGGCGGCGGCAGGTGTTAACAGGCCAGATGTCATGCAAAGGCGTGGATATTATCCTCCTCCTCCTGGTGCTTCTGATATTCCGGGTTTAGAAATTTCGGGTACGGTTGTTGCCCTTGGTTCGGATGTTAAAAATCATGCCATTGGGGATCAAGTATGTGCTCTGGTTGCAGGGGGAGGATATGCTGAATATTGCAAAGTACATGAGAGTAATGCGCTATCCGTGCCCAAAAGTTATAGCTTGCTTGAAGCTGCCGCATTGCCGGAAACATTTTTTACCGTATGGGTGAATTTATTTCAGCGCGGCAAATTGAAGGCAGAGGAAACGGTTTTAATTCATGGCGGGACTTCTGGTATTGGCACGGTTGCGACCTTACTGGCAAAAGCATTCAATGCATATGTGATAACCACTGTAGGCTCTGAAGAGAAAAGGCGGGCCAGTCTTGCATTGGGGGCTGATGTTTCAATCAATTATAGAACGGAAGATTTCATAGAAATGACCCATCAAGCCACTCATGGGCATGGTGCTGATGTGATAGTTGATTTGATTGCCGGGGATTATGTAGCAAAAAATTTTCAGGCCGCAGCAGTAGAAGGGCGAATTATCCAAATTGGTGTGCAAAATGGCAAGGCGAAGGAATTGAATCTTATGCCTTTACTGCAAAAGCGCCTGACTATCACGGGATCTACTTTGCGTTCCCGCAGTATTGAAGATAAAGCCCGTATCGCCGATGAGTTAAAGGAAAAAGTTTGGCCATTGTTAGAAAAGGGATTGATTAAGCCACAGATTTTTAAAACTTTTCCTTTGGAACAGGCTGTGGAGGCTCACGCCTTAATGGAAAGTAGTGCACATATTGGAAAAATCATGCTGGTAGTAGAAAAGAAAAAATAGTATGAAAGCAAAAAAAAACCTGAACATTATGTTCAGGTTTTTTCATGAAAAATGGCGGTGAGGGAGGGATTCGAACCCTCGATACGTTTTCACGTATACACACTTTCCAGGCGTGCTCCTTCAGCCTCTCGGACACCTCACCAAATTTTGTATTTTTCTGTATCCAATAAGAATACTTAACTGCTTAACTGAAAAAGCCTGAGCATTTAGTCAGGCTCTTTCATAGAATATGGCGGTGAGGGAGGGATTCGAACCCTCGATACGTTTTCACGTATACACACTTTCCAGGCGTGCTCCTTCAGCCTCTCGGACACCTCACCATATTTTGTGCTACAGTGTTTTTACTTACGTTCTTCGCTGCAACGGGGCGCTACTATAGGGAAAAGCTGTGCGGGCGTCAACATGCTTATGACTATTTTTTCAGGCTTTTTGACTGATTAGACAAATAAAAAACAATTTGCATGCCAGGCAACCAGTTATGGGAGTAAAACCCTCTTTTTTGCAATGAGATATGAAAATATGTTAACCAGATAGCATAAGTAATATTTTTATTCCCTACATCTCATCAGACACTTGCAACCTTGCCGCAATAGATTAAACCTATCAGAAAAACAAAAAAGGAATGAGATTTTATGAATATTATTTTTTTCCACCCAACCTTTAACGCCGATGAATGGATTCAGGGGATACAATCCAGATTGCCTGATGCTAAAGTGCGGCAATGGATCCGTGGTGATACTCGTCCCGCTGATTACGCCCTTGCTTGGTTACCTCCCTATGAAATGCTGGCTAATCGTCAGGAAATAAAAGGCATATTTGCACTTGGCGCAGGGGTGGACTCTATTCTCAAACAAGAATTAAAAAAACCGGGCACATTACCGGAGGGTGTTCCGCTGATACGGCTTGAAGACACCGGGATGGCAAAGCAGATGCAGGAATATACGGTTGCGTCAGTTTTACATTATTTCCGTCGAATGGATGTGTATAGGCAATATCAGGCACAACGCCTTTGGAAGCCATTGCCTCCTCATAATCGGGAAGATTTTGTTATTGGTGTTTTAGGGGCCGGAGTCTTGGGGAGCAGCATTATTGAGCAATTGAAGTTATTGGGTTTTCATATGCGTTGCTGGAGCCGGACACCAAAGCAATTTGATGGTGTTGAAAGTTTTTATGGCAACGAGCAGTTAAGTGATTTTCTTTCTGAAAGCAAAGTATTGATTAACGTCTTGCCGGATACATCAGAAACTCGCGGCATACTTAATCTTTCATTATTCAGCCAGTTAAAATCAGGTTCTTATGTGATCAACATAGCCCGCGGGAGCCAACTCGTCGAACAGGATCTGCTGGTTGCCATTGATAAAGGCTACATTGCCGGCGCAACCCTTGATGTATTTGTTGAAGAACCATTATCAGAACTTCACCCTTTCTGGACACATCCGCGAATTACTATCACTCCGCATATTGCTGCCATTACTATTCCTGAGCAGGCGATGGATGCCATTTGTGAAAATATCCGACGGATGGAAAGGGGGGAATTACCCTCCGGAATTGTTGATATAAACCGCGGCTATTAACAAGCTACTTTACAGCAAGGCAGGCGATTAGGGACAATGGCAGCATTCAGGTATGTAATTGGGATTAAATTGAATCATGAACGAGTTTTCTATTGTCTGCCGTATTTTAGGAACACTGTTTAACCGTGCCCCGCAAGATCCGGTTCTGCAACCTCTACTGGCTATGATTGCTGAAGGAAAATTACAACAAGCATGGCCTTTGGAACAGGATGAATTGCTGGCCAGATTGCAACAAAACTGCGAGCTATCGGTAATTGAAGCTGATTATCAATCTTTGTTCGGCGGAGAGAATGCAAGCGTTGCAGTTTGTCGATCTGACTATACCGATAAGGCCGAAAGTGATGTACGCCAATTTTTAGTAGAGCGTGGCATGCCGCTATCTGATGCGCCAGCTGATCAATTTGGCTCATTATTGTTGGCTATGTCATGGCTGGAAGATCAGGCGGCGGAAGATGAAATTCAAGCCCAGACCACATTGTTTGATGAGTATTTATTGCCTTGGTGTGGGCAGTTTCTTGGCAAGGTTGAAGCTCATGCAACCAGCGGCTTTTATCGGACGTTGGCAATGATTACCCGCGAGGCATTGCAGGCATTGCGTGATGAATTGGAATCTGAGCAATAACATATTGTTATCATAAGATTTTGACTGCAATTCTATCTCATAAACCTCAAGTTATCGCTAACAAGGCCGTGATTTGGGAGGTAGAAAGGGCAGGTGAGATTATTATAACCGTTGTGAAATCAGGCAAGTTATTGATCAATAACTTGCCTTTATTATTTTATGGACGATAAAAATTATTTATCAGTCAAGTCGATAATGAGTGTTCCCGGCTTAATCTCTAGCCCTTTGGCTAACTTTGAAGCAGCTGCTTCAGCTTTACTTTTTTCTGGATTTAAAACATAAACCGGATGAGTATCAAAAAACTCGCTCAAAGAGGTATTCAGGTAAGGAATTAACGCTTTGAACGGCGCAGCGACTTTTTCGGGTGTTGTCTGATAGTCAACAATTTCCAGACCCTTAATGAATATCGCCCCTTTCTCTGCGTCAAATACCGGTTTAGCCCTGATAGTCAGTTTCATGTCAGCCTGTATTGCTCCGAGCAGGGTATCCAACTGAACTTTTGCCAGGCCAGAAAGTTCGATTTTCTCTGGATCTTTACGGCCTACCTGAGCAGTCAGTTCACCGAGAGAAACATTGGCAGTAGCGGCTCCAGAGAGGCCAATATTCTTCTGGTAATGGACTTTTTTTAACAAGTACTCATTAAGTAAGCCTTCATTGATACTAACTTCTTTGAATTGGTCACAACCACTGACTAACCCTACCAGCACCAATGCTGCCCCTAATAAAAATCGTCTCATGTTATCTCCTTTTTGATTTTAACGGGCAGATTTTACATTATTCAGTATTTGATGATTAATTTATTTACAGAATTAAAGTTTACTCATCATGGCCGTTTTGATTTTTCTCTGGTTAAATTGACGATGGAGAGCATAAATTGTTATCAAGCCCACCGTTCCCAGCAAAATCCATGGCAACTGAGGTAAGTTCATATTTTTGCCTGTATCGTAGAGCCACCCACCGCCGGTATAGCCCAATACTCCACCGAAGGCCAGACCCAAGCGGCTGAAGCCCATATAACTGCCGCGCGCCCGAGGATCGGTAAGTGAAGCACTTAACATTTCGCGCGCAGGCTCGGCCGTCACTATGCCTAAATAGAACAAGCTAATGAGCCCGAATAGGATATGCAATTGATTGACCCAGCCAATCGGGAACATGCAAATACTCATTAAACACAGGCCAGCCATTAAGCGCTGTTCTTGGCGGAAACGTTTTTCACTCCAGCGGGCAATCGGATAGAGAAGAGTCAGTGAAATAAAAGCCTCAATGGCATACATCCACTTAACTGCGGTAGCAGTGCCTGAAATTTCATGAATAATGATTGGAAACATTAACATGACTTGCACTGACAGAACAAAAAAGCCGGTCAAGGTGAGTACGTAAAAAAAGAATCGACTATCTTTAACGACGCGCGTCATGCCTTCCTTGATAGGTGTCCGGATTGTTGAAATGCGATATGCGGGCAAAAAACAGGCATTCAATAATGCAACCAGAACAAAAATAGCAGCGCCAACCCAACAAACAAGATTAAAATTGTATTGCAGCAACCAACTACCGATTAAGGCACCAATTACAGCGCCGGCACTGTCTTGCATTAATAAAATTGAATAAAAGCGCCCGCGTTCATGAGGACGTGTTAACTTAATTATCAAGGCTGCCCTCGGGGGATCGAATAATGTTCCACCCAGCCCGGACAAAATACAGGAAAGGAGCAATATCCAAGGTTCAGAAGCCAGAGCCATTAAACCGAAACCCACAGCACGCAATAACATACCTGTGACAATTAATGGCTTGGCGCCAAATTTGTCGGCAATGGCACCACCAAAAATGCCTAGTCCTTGTTGTGTCAATTGGCGCAGACCCAGAGCAAAACCAACGATAGCGGCAGCCCAGCCAAGTTGTTCGACAAAGCGAATTGAAATTAAGGGAAAAACAACAAAAAATCCCAAAACAACAATTAAATTATCAAGTAAAAGAAAATATTTGCCCAAGCGACGTGCTTGTGAAACCAATGACATTTTGCACCATTAATGTATGAGAAAATAAGTGGAATCTTTAATTATTTTGGACTTTATATTTCCTTTAAGATAGGGGGAATGTAGATGATATTTTTTTATCGTTAAAGAGCGACAGGCGTTTTCATGATAGTTGAATTATTGAGCATTTTTTCAAGATAAATATATTGGGAGAATATATGTTTGGTTATCGTTCTACATCACCCAAGCTTCGCTTTATTACGGATAGAATAGTCGTTCGTCTGGTGTACGAACGCGATGCTTATAGATTGGCTGATTATTATGCAGAAAATAAAGATTTCTTGAAGCCGTGGGAGCCAACAAGAGATGGCAGTTTTTACCAACCTTCCGGTTGGACAAACAGGCTGACTTATATGACGGAACTACAACGGCAAGAATCGGCATTTCATTTTTTGCTATTAGATCCCGATGAAAATGAAATTTTGGGCGTAGCCAATTTCACTAATGTTGTACGAGGCGCCTTTCATTCTTGTTACCTTGGTTATTCTTTGGGTGAAAAATGGCAGGGGAAAGGGTTGATGTATGAAGCACTACAACCAGCAATCCGCTATATGCAACGCCA
This sequence comes from Xenorhabdus santafensis, assembly GCF_033949405.1. NCBI lineage: Bacteria > Pseudomonadati > Pseudomonadota > Gammaproteobacteria > Enterobacterales > Morganellaceae > Xenorhabdus > Xenorhabdus santafensis. Next base: position 51,502 of record NZ_VCDN01000030.1, read on the forward strand.
TCAGAAAATGCATCGTATTATGGCTAATTATATGCCGCATAATCATCGCAGTGGCAGCTTGCTCGAAAAATTGGGTTTTGAAAAGGAAGGGTATGCCAAAAATTACTTAATGATAGATGGCGTTTGGCAAGATCATGTGTTGACATCGCTGACTGATGATATGTGGGGTAAGGCAGGTTTATGAGACATCGTGAATTAACTCATGTGGACATAATTTTTGTCTGTTAGACTTTGGGCACGGCCGCTATCTTGCTGGAATGTTTTATTTGCCATTTGTATGACATTTTGATGATAGCTTTATCTCTTTTATGCTCATTTCATAAAAATCAACTTTTAGATTAACACCATGAATTTACTGAAATCACTGGCAGCAGTCAGCTCAATGACGATGTTTTCCCGCGTTCTGGGTTTTATTCGTGATGCCATTATTGCCCGTATCTTTGGTGCTGGAGTAGCGACAGATGCTTTTTTTGTTGCCTTCAAATTACCTAACCTGCTGCGCCGCATTTTTGCTGAGGGCGCATTTTCTCAGGCATTCGTGCCTATTCTTGCTGAATATAAAAACCAACAGGGGGATGAAGCCACCCGTACCTTTATCGCGTACGTGTCAGGAATGCTGACGTTGATTCTGGCTATCGTGACGGTGATAGGTATACTTGCAGCGCCTTGGATTATTTACGCCACTGCGCCGGGGTTTACAGATACACCGGATAAATTTGCCTTAACTCGTGATCTGCTCAGAATTACGTTTCCCTATATCTTTCTGATATCACTGGCATCATTGGCAGGAGCCATCCTCAATACATGGAACCGCTTTTCTGTGCCGGCATTTGCCCCAACGCTGCTTAACATCAGTATGATCTTTTTTGCATTGTTTGTAGCACCTTACTGCAATCCTCCGGTAATGGCATTAGGGTGGGCAGTGGTTGCCGGTGGTATTTTGCAATTGGTTTATCAACTTCCTCATCTCAAAAAAGTAGGCATGCTGGTATTACCCCGCGTTTCTTTCAAAGACAGTGGTGTTTGGCGCGTTATTCGTCAAATGGGGCCTGCAATTCTTGGGGTATCTGTGAGCCAGATTTCATTGATTATCAACACCATCTTTGCTTCATTTTTGGTCTCCGGCTCGGTTTCATGGATGTATTATGCGGATCGCTTAATGGAATTGCCTTCTGGTGTGTTGGGCGTCGCATTGGGAACGATACTGCTCCCTTCTTTAGCGAAAAGTTTTTCCAGCGGCAATCATGAAGAGTACCGAAAGTTAATGGATTGGGGCTTACGTCTTTGTTTCTTGCTGGCTTTACCCTGTGCTGTGGCATTAGGCATTCTGGCGAAACCACTGACGGTATCACTTTTCCAATATGGTAATTTCTCCGCTTTTGATGCAGAAATGACGCAAAGAGCGTTAATCGCTTACTGCTTTGGGTTGATGGGATTAATTGTTGTTAAAGTGCTTGCCCCTGGTTTTTATTCTCGCCAAGACATTAAAACGCCGGTAAAAATTGCGATTGCTACTTTGATTTTGACTCAGCTCATGAACCTTGTTTTTATCGGCCCGTTAAAGCATGCGGGATTGGCGCTTTCCATTGGTCTGGCTGCTTGTTTTAACGCGAGTATGTTGTATTGGCAACTGCGCAAGCAAGAGATCTTCAAGCCCTTGGCTGGCTGGAGTGTATTTCTGTTGAAACTCGTAGTGGCGATTGCTGTTATGGTCGGGGTATTACTGGCAATGTTGTGGTTTATGCCGGCTTGGGAACAGGGAAATATGGCGATGCGATTGCTACGGCTGATGGGTGTTGTGATTGCGGGTGCGGGCAGTTATTTTGTAATGTTGGCCTTGATGGGATTCAGGTTGAAAGATTTTGCTCATCGAGGATTACAATAACTGTAATTCCTGACAATTCTGTTGTTATTAAATGCTGCTCAATAATCAATATTAGGCAGCATTTTTTTTACCCAGAATAGGGACAACCTGCAACGCTTTTCTTAGATTTATATTTGATGGCAGCGAAACGGCCTGTCAAATTTGCGATGCAAAATAATTTATACGCAATGAATTTCAAGT
>NZ_VCDN01000031.1:0-149578 GCF_033949405.1 Xenorhabdus santafensis
AAAATCCACAGAACTGACAGATTCTTTTCCCTTTATCAGGTATTTTGCAATAAAATCCAATAAATAGCTTTTGCTTATTACATCATCAAGTAAGTTAGGAATCCGGGGGACAAAAGTATAAATACTAAGTTTGTTATTTTTATCCAGCCCATAGAGCCTTAAATAAAGAGTATTATATGCATTCACAACTTCAACCTGAGAGTAACGCGCAACATACATTTTTCCCCGGCGCCAGGTGTAAAATAATTTTCTTTCCCGATCAATAACAAGAGAGGGTATTTTACGAAGTAAATATACCACCCATAAATGAATTAGAATCATTGTAACAAAAAATAGAAAAAAACCGCCATCTAAAAATAAATTCTTTCGTACTCTAGATTTACTGTAAAAACCGCTGTCTGTATAACGAATATGAAAATATTGAGGCCAAGATATACTCTCCGCATCAGACAGATACTTATAATTTTTAAGATAATCAGGAAGGCTTGGATTTAAATAAAATTCCTCACCATAATCTCTTTTCGCATAACTAATTATCCTTAAATGAGCTTTTTCATTGACCTTCCATGTATTAACAACAGAATCAATAAAAAAACAAAACCCCAACAAAAAACCAATTAACGAAGAAAATAAGACAATTTCATGAAAATTACTTTTGCCAAATCGTATTTCACATTTCTTATCATTTATTAAACCAATAAAATCCTCTGATTTTATTTGATTTTTATCCAGTATACCAATGTTTTCATCCAAGCTCGGATCACATACTGTCGATAATCGATTGACATTGACATTTGTGCTTGTTTTATTCTCGGGATTTTTTGATAGCCATTTTTTTATTGAATTCATCATTTAATATGATTCCTTGTTATTATATTCACAGACCACAAAAAAATATCAGCAACCATTGTATTAATTTATTTTTTCAAGAGAAAAACATAGAGCGTTAACAAACGCCCTGCTGAAGTACTAAAAACCTTTACCATTATGAATTTATTTACCCATTATTGAATACTACCCTTAATCGTATATTTATCTGGAAAAATTTCTGGTGGCATAGCTTTATCTATCTCAATCAAAATATATTCAATTTGGGATTCCCAATTCATAGGCTTTTGTTCTTGGCGTAAAAGAAATAGAGATGAAATCAACATTCTTTGACGTTGAAAATTCACCAAACTGACAGCGGCCTTTCCTTTAATTAAATAGCTTGCTATGAAATTTAATAGATACTCTCTTCTTACATGTGAATTATATAATTTAGGGGTACGAGGCCAAAAATGATGAAAACACAAATTACCATTTTCATCAAAGCCATAAGTTCTTAAAAATAAGGCTCCTTCAGCACTAATAACCTCCAATTGCGAATAACTTGCAACATACACCCTTCCTTTTTCCCATGTGTAAAAAATCCTTTTTTTTCTATCAATAACTAATGGTGCAGATTTACGATTAAAAAACAACAAATAAAATAAGGCAGAGTTAATAACAAGAAAGAAAATAAAAAACCCTCCATCAACTAATAAATTATATTGCACTGTGGATTTTTCATAGAATCCATTATCCATATATCTAATATGAAGGTATTCTGGTAGAGATATAGACTTGGAATTAGAAATATATTTATATGGCTTTAAATTTTCTGGCAACTTAGGGTTTAAATAGAATTCATCACCATATACTTTCTTGGAATATTCAAGTGTAGTAAAATATCCTTTTTCATTACCTTTCCATGTTTTAACAAATTCATGAATAGAAAAACCAAATGACAATAAAAACCCTATAAGAGCAGAAATTATAATCCATCTTCGATTATAATTAACTTCATTAATTATAATACAGGTTTCGTCATTAATTGATTCAACAATACCCTCATCTTTCAATCCCTTGCTGTCCAATATCTCAATATCTTCCTTCAAAATTTGATCACATATCATTGATAATCTTTCGACTCGCATTTCACTAGTCTTCTCATAGCTCATTTTTAATAAGTAATTATAATGTAAAATAATTTTTATAATTTTTTCAAGTCCCTAGTGACAATTTATCTACTGCCACTGGAGACTCATTAGTGTAATGACTTAAATTTCCAAGTTAATTTAGCCTGCTCCCAATTATAAATCAGATTCCAAAATATCCGGTGGTCCAAGACGATCTAGTTCAGTCAAAATAGTAGCCATTTGATATTCCCAATCTGTTGGCTTTTCCCTTTTACGCCCCAAAAATAATGGTAGCCAACGCTTAAAATCGACAGAACTGACAGATTCCCTTCCTTGTAATAAGTATTTCGATATAAAAGTAAGAAAATAGGATTTATTTGTTATAGGGTCTATGAAATTATTAATCCTCGGAGCAAAAAAATAGGATTTAAGATTATTACTCTCATTCACACCATAAACTCTTAGATATAAGATATTAGATATATTAACTACATCCAACTGATTGTAACGAGAAACATACATTTTATCTTTTTTCCAAGTATAAAAAACTTGTCTTTCACGATCGATAATCAAAGGTGCAGGCTTCCTAATTTTAAATAAAAAATAGATTAAAATGACATTCATCATTAAAAAAAAACAAGAAAAAAGAACCATCTAATATTAAGTCCTTCCTAGCATTTTTTTCGCCATAAAAGCCATCTTTAGAATAGCGTATATGCAAATATTTAAAAAAAGAAATACTATCATCATGTGCAATATATCCATATTTTTTTTGATGCTCAGGGATATTTTCATTCAAATAAAAATATTCGCCAAAATCCTCCTTAGCATACTTTGCCAATTTAAGAAAAATTTCTTCATTAGCCTCCCATGTTCTCATGAAATCATTAATGAAATTACCAAATGCCAACGTAAATCCCAAAAGCCAAGAAAGTAGAATAGCTCTTATTATATAATTAAAGTTATATTCTAACTGGCATTCCGTATCATTAATGCTACTTAAAAACAATGCATTTTTAACACCCGAGCCATCTAAAACACCCAAATCCTTATGTAAAAGAGGATCACACAGTGTTGATAAATTCTCTGATTTAACGTCAGTTAATTTTATTTTTCTTCTTTTAAAGAAAATCATCTAGATTAATTCCTCATCATGATAGCCGTATACAGCATTTTCTAATATTGGTTTTTTACCCCAAGAATAACGAAGAGGAGAAATAGTATCTTCTGTCGGCATATAAAACCAATATATTTTCAGATGAATAGCATCATTTGAATCTATCTCCACACTTAAAGTTGCCAGCCCATCTACATATTCTAATTTAGAGTATGATTCTTGCAATGAAAGTTCGAATGTTTTCTTTGCCTTAAAATATTTATCCGTGTTAGACATAGCAAAAAAACCTCCTCCAATAGCATTATTTAATGTAGAGTTCATAGTTTGCTGAACTTTATAAAAAAACTGGTCATGACGCCAAAGCGTTATAATGATGTTTTTCAGGCTCAATTTCTCTGGTGTTACTCCTCAAATCATCCGTGGTAATAAAATGAATGCTAAAAGGCATCAGCAAGTCGAGCAATTTGCGACAGGTCGCATCAGTTCTTTCTGGGCCGAATACATGTACTATTATCTGTTTTCTCTTTGTATCAAATAACGTTTTGGAGTCACTACCAAATTTTTAATAATTTTATTGAATATCCATATAAAATCCATCTCATGAAACCATCCTAAAGGATAAACAATAAAACTCGTAAATATCACTATTTATTTCCATGATTACAAATTAATGTATTTTTCTATTCTCCCCTGCTCATAATATTTTCTCTCCATATAGCCAATAATTCTCAAACCACCGCACGATTACAAAGCCAAAAATTCACATTGCAACTAACTTAAATCAATAACCCTACGCTTTAAGAAACAATCTGAACATAAGTGATCTACATACCATTTTTAAAATTCCATGCAAATTTCATTTGCTTATTTATTAATAGAACCCTATTTATTGTTCAACAATATTAAAACAATAATTTAACAATAGGTATAGTTTCAACCAACAACATTACAAACACTCGTTTAATTGGGGAAATAAAATATGCAGCAAGCTATCAACTTCTGGCCCCTAATCGGGATAGCGGTCATTATCATCGGTTTTATCATCAGATTTAACCCTGTTTTAGTGGTTACAGTCGCAGGTTTCATCACCGGGCTAGCCGCTCAAATGCCAATTCTGGATATTCTGGAAAAACTCGGTTCCGGCTTTATCAATACCTTGAATTTATCCCTGACCATTCTGTTCCCCCTCGTTATTGTCGGTCTACTGGAACGGCATGGGCTGAAAGAACAAGCTCAGAAATCCATTGCTCATATCAAGGCCGCCACAACGGGGCGCTTACTGATTGTCTATCTGTTTATACGTGAAGTCTCCGCAGCGCTGGGGTTAACCAGTTTAGGCGGGCATCCGCAAATGGTTCGCCCCTTGCTGGCGCCCATGGCAGAGGGTGCTGCCGAAAATCAATATGGTGAGTTGCCGGATGCAGTTAAGTATCGTATCCGAGCCATGTCCGCCGCCACAGACAATACTGGCCTGTTCTTCGGTGAGGATATTTTTGTCGCTTTTGGCGCAATTATCTTTATGCATAATTTTATGCTGGAGTCAGCCAACATCCAAACTGAGCCATTGCATATCGCTCTTTGGGGTATCCCCACTGCAATTTGTGCTTTCCTAATCCACTCAGTGCGGCTATATCGTCTTGATTTTCACCTTGCCAATGAATTGAATTCATTGAACCACGCCAAGTTAAGCAACAAAGGGGAAAAATGATGTTTCAGTTACAATACCTCTATGTATTGGCCGGGCTTATCTTAATCGCAATTGCAATTATGTCTTGGCGTGATAAAGACAACCCTCGCCGTTTCACGACAGGCTTGTTCTGGGGGCTTTATGGTTTGATTTTCCTGGTCGGAAAATGGAGCAGTGACCTGATGTCACTTTGGATTAGTGATGAAAATCATGCCCAGAGGATCGCTCATATCGGTGTCGGTGGGTTAGTGGTTTTCATGGCCTTGCTGGCTGGATTCGGGGGTGTACGTCTGGGAAATTATCATCAGCGAACACAAAAACAACAACAAGAAAGTGCTGAACGTCTTGGTTATCGATTATTTTTTCCTGTCTTGATTATTCCTGTCATTACGATGTTAGGTGTGCTGGCATTTAACCATATTCCTGGTTTGCAAGAAGCCGTTTTTGGTGCAGGAAATCATTCCACTCTGGTTACACTCTTCTCCATTACGCTTGGTTGCTTGATTGGGTTAATTATGGCCTTGCGCATGAGCCGTGATCCTATCACTCAACCAATACAGGAGACACGGCGTCTGTTGGATGCAATTGGTTGTGTGTTTATCCTGCCACAAGTACTGGCAACCCTTGGGTTGCTGTTTACCGCAGCAGGTGTGGGAACGATAGTTTCCTATTTGACGGAAAATTATTTGGCTGTCGATAATCGGTTTATTGCCGTGGTCACTTACGTTTTTGGCATGGCTTTGTTAACCATGATTATGGGGAATGCTTTTGCCGCCTTTCCTATCATCACCGCCGGGATTGGCATTCCTATTTTGATTTTGCAACATGGAGGCAATCCGGCAGTTATGGCTGCCATCGGCATGTTTTCCGGATATTGCGGTACGTTGATGACCCCCATGGCGGCAAACTTCAATATTGTTCCTGCCGCACTTTTGGAACTGCCTGATCGTAATGCCGTTATTAAAGCTCAAATTCCCACCGGATGTGTTTTATTGATTATGAATGTGTTTTTGCTCTATTTTCTGATGTTTTGATATACCCTTCGTCTTTCAAGCCGCCTCTTTGTTGGCTGCACTCATTCACCCCGGTCACATAGTTATCTATGCTCCCGAGGATGAATTCCTTTGCCGCCGCGATGCAACTTGAAATCCATTGGGTATATGCTTACAAAATAATGATAAGGAACGGCTATGAAAACTATTTTGATCACAGGCTTTGAGCCTTTCGGTGGAGAGGCATTTAATCCATCATGGGAAGCCATCAAATCATTGCAAGGATACCAAATTGCGGACGCGAAAATAGAAACTTGCCTGCTTCCTTGTGTTTTTGATATTGCTTTACAGCATCTTTACGCGGCAATTGATAAAACTCAGCCAGAATTGGTTCTCTCTGTCGGGCAAGCAGGAGGCAGGGCGGATATCAGTATTGAACGTGTTGCCATTAATATCAATGATGCCCGCATCCCTGATAATGCAGGAAAACAACCCATTGACACCCCAGTCATTCCCGGTGGGCCTGCTGCATATTTCTCTAACCTGCCAATTAAAACGATCGTTGAGGTATTGAGAAAAACAGGACTCCCCGCGTCAGTATCCCAAACTGCCGGCACTTTTGTTTGCAATCATGTGATGTATGGCTTGCTGCATTATTTAGTCCAAAATGCGCCTTCAACACGAGGAGGATTTATCCATATTCCTTATCTGCCTGAACAGGCTGCTAACTTCGCGGATATGCCAAGCATGACGCTAGAATTGATGACAACCGCACTGAAATTGGCCATTGAAACGGCATGGGAAAATAAATCAGATATCAATGTGACAGGCGGGACAACACATTAAGTGTAAATTCCCGTTAGGTTTCAAGTTGCAGCCAGCAAAGTTGCAATTTGAAAAGCGAGTGATGCATTTATCAAGAAGAAATAGATCAGCCGCAGAATACGCGGCTAATCAGATAAATATGCGGTAACTATGATGCTAAGCATGAACGCTAAGAATGTATTTAAAATATCTTATTAACGTCACGAGTTAAAAAGGCAATATTAGAAAGGCAATAGTTGGTAGAAATTCAGCAACCAGATAACCACGACAGCAAAAATAGCCGCAATAATGTCATCCAGCATAATGCCAATGCCACCTTTGACATAGCGATCGAACCAGCGGATCGGCCATGGTTTCCACATATCAAAAATGCGGAATACGATAAAGGCGACCAGAACCCATTGCCAGTTGAGTACCGGGATAGCCATCAACGTGATCCACATGCCGATGAATTCATCCCAGACGACACAACCCGGATCTTCCACATTCATGGCATCAGCGGCTTTCTGGCAAATGATGCAACCGATGAGGGTTCCCAACACAATAACCAGCCAAATTCCCCATGTCGGCAACGGTGTCAGTAGCAGCCAAAAAGGAATGGCTGCCACTGATCCCATAGTTCCCGGCATGATAGGTGACAAACCACTGCCAAATCCCGTTGCCAGCAAATGCCAAGGATTACTCATCCTTAAGTGGCGCTTTGCATCATCCATGAGTCCCCTCCGTTTGATCATTTTCTGCTTGCCGAACAGCTGAGCAAGGTACTAACGGTTTTTTATCGGTTTTAAAGTGGTCAAAGCCGTTCAGATCCAACTCAATTTCTTCGTTGTTGTTAAAATAACGGATGCCTTCCGATTCCGGCCTGATTTGCCCAATACAGCAGAAACTGGCACCAGAATGAGCCAACGCCATATTTAATGCACCACGATTCAGCTCAGGCACAGTGAAGCACAATTCATAATCTTCCCCGCCACTTAATGCCCATTTCAGCGCTTGTTCGGGTGAAACATATTGCTGCATAGCTTCCGAATAAGGCAGTGCATCCAGATTAATCCGGGCACCACACTGACTGGCTGACAGAATATGGTTAAGATCAGAAATCAAACCATCAGACAAATCAATGGCAGAAGAGGCCAAATCACGCAGCGCCTGCCCCTGTAAAACCCGTGGTTGTGGGCGAAGATGGCGTTTAACCAACCAATTGTGGATTGCAGCATCTTCGATAGTCAGGTTACCTTGCAACAACGCAAGCCCCGCCGCGCTGTCACCCAATGTTCCGGTTACATAGAGCCAGTCACCGTTTCTCGCTCCCGCCCGGCGCAAGGCCCGGCCAGCAGGAACCAAACCATGTACGGTCAGCGTTAAACTCATGGGGCCTTTTGTGGTATCCCCACCGATTAACTGCATACCGTAATAATTCAGTTGCTCAAATAAACTGTCACTGAATCGTCTTAACCAGTTTTCATCAACATCAGGCAACGTCAATGCCAGAGATGCCCAAGCCGGATCTGCACCAACAGCAGCCAAGTCACTGATATTGACGGCCAATGCCTTATAGGCCAAATCTTCCGGCGAGATATCAGGAAGAAAATGGATACCGGCAACCAACGTATCTGTTGTTACCGCCAATTCTTGCTTATCTGCAACAGTCATCAGCGCACAATCATCGCCAATCCCTAGATTTACATCACGACGGCGAATGGTATGGCGATTGAAATAACGTGCAATGAGGTCAAATTCACCACATGCCATAGTAGAATTCCAAAAAAGTGACTAACGATTAGCACATAAGGCCGGAATGCCGGCCTTATGTGTAAAATCATCAAGTTATAATGGGGAACTCCTGGCAAGCAATCACTTTTTCTTGCGTACTGCCGGGCCAGCTTTATCCAATACCCCATTTACGAATTTATGGCTATCTTCAGCACCAAACGTTTTTGCCAGTTCGATACCTTCATTGATAGCCACTTTGTAGGGAACATCATCACGAAAGCTTAGTTCAAACATCGCAACGCGCAAGATGGCTTTTTCCACCTGGCCTAGCTCTTCGAGCTGGCGAGAAAGATAAGGTGCCATTAAAGCATCCAATTTTGTGGCATTGACCGCTACCCCGGAGAGCAATTCACGGAAATAGGTGACATCAACACCGGTTACGTCTTGCTCTGACAAAAATTCGAATTCAACATCAGCAATATTATTTTTAGATAATTGCCATGAATAAATTGCCTGAACAGCACACTCACGAGCACGACGACGAGCAGCAGGTTTCACAAAATTCCCCTTAATTAAAACTAAAAATTCAGCCTTTAATGGCTTTAATTACATTAATCATTTCCAATGCGGTCAAGGCAGCTTCCGCACCTTTATTACCCGCTTTAGTGCCAGCGCGTTCAATCGCCTGTTCAATACTTTCAGTCGTCAGAACACCGAATGTGACAGGAATATTGCTGGACATTGCCACGCTGGACAAACCAGAGCTACACTCGCCGGCAACATATTCAAAGTGGGCTGTGCCGCCACGGATAACGGTGCCCAAAGCGATAACCGCATCATATTGTTTGGATTCAGCCAATGCTTTGACTGTCAGCGGCAGCTCATAAGCACCCGGAACCCATACCACGGTGATATTATCTGAAGAAACCTGACCGATGCGTTCCAACGCATCCACGGCCCCTTCCAGCAGGCTGTCATTAATGAAGTTGTTAAAGCGGGCAATTGCGATTGCAATGCGGGCTTCAGGAGCTGCAACAACACCTTTGATTACGTTCATAGCCTTCCTTATATCTTATTCATATCCGCAGGGGCGCGGATCTTATCACATTATTTTTCTCTGCGTCTTGGTTTATGTCCAAACTTAAACCAAGACACCTAGCGCGGTCGTAAGCGAAGACGCACATCTGGCCCAATTTGTTGTACATCAAACAGGGTGAACTCGGGCGCATCTGATAATTTTTGCAATTCAGGGATGGAGAATAACCCACGTGCACTATCCCCCAATACTTTAGGCGCGATATACAGGATTAATTCATCCACCAGCCCCAGTGATAGCAATGCACCAGCCAAAGCCGGGCCACATTCTGCCCATACAGAATTTATATTGCGCTTACCAAGCTGCATCATCAACAAAACTAAATCAACACCATTACCATGTGCCGGCAATAAAATCTGTTCAACATTATCAGGCCATTGTTGCTCACCGTTGTTTTTGGGAACTATGTTTGTGCGTGCTAACAAACATTCTCCAGCGTGCTGGATTACCTGATGCTGTGGTGTTACACGGTTTTGGCTATCTGTAATAATGCGGATTGGTTGGCGGAGAGTTTCCTGAGGATATACCGATTGTGTATCAATATCCAGTTCATTCCAACGGACAGTAAGAGAAGGATCATCTGCCAATACCGTTGAGCTGGAGCTCAAAATGGCACTGCACTGCGCCCGTAATTTCTGTACATCCTGACGTGCTTGCGGTGAAGTGATCCATTTACTTTCCCCCGATGCCAATGCCGTGCGGCCATCCAATGATGCGCCCAGTTTCAATTGCAGATAGGGGAAACCTGTGCGCATCCGCTTAAGGAACCCTTTATTGAGGGATTCGGCCTGATCCATCATCAGCCCATGCTCGACGGCAATACCATTCTGCTGCAATTTATATAAGCCACGCCCGGCAACTTGTGGATTGGGATCTTGCATCGCAACGACAACCCTGCTGATTCCTGCGGCAATCAAAGCATCTGCACAAGGCGGGGTTCTACCATGATGACTGCATGGTTCAAGGGTGACATAAGCTGTCGCTCCTTGCGCTTTTTCACCAGCCATACGAAGTGCGTGGACTTCTGCATGAGGTTCACCAGCACGTAAATGAAAACCTTCACCTACAATTTGCTCATCTTTGACGATGACACAACCTACATTCGGATTTGGGGAAGTTGTAAAACGCCCTTGGTACGCAAGTTCCAGCGCACGGGACATATAAATTTCATCGAGTGTCATGGTGTTTAGTCTTGTAGTCTGGCGATCTCTTCGCCGAATTCACGAATATCTTCAAAACTGCGGTAAACAGATGCAAAACGAATATATGCCACTTTATCAAGTTTTTTCAACGCATCCATGACAAAATTGCCAATCATTTTGGATGGTATTTCACGCTCTCCCGTTGCCCGTACCTGTGACTTGATATGACTGATTGCTGTTTCTACATCATCTGAGCTGACAGGACGCTTTTCCAATGCTTTTTGCATGCCACGCCGCAATTTTTCTTCGTCAAAAGGCTCCCGGATATCATCACTTTTAATCACTCGTGGCATCACCAGTTCTGCGACTTCAAACGTAGTGAAGCGTTCATGACACTCCAGACACTGACGGCGACGGCGTACCTGTGAACCATCACCAACCAGACGGGAATCAATAACTTTTGTATCAACGGCTGCGCAAAATGGGCAATGCATATCGTTTCCTGACAGTTAACAGAAGGGATGATAGTGTACCTTGAAGTGATCGTGAAAAACACCCTGTCAGTGAGTACTCACAGGGCGTTTAAGATATATCGTACCTCGATCACACTAAAATATTAAGGAAGAATGGAAGGCTGATCAGCCCCTTCTTTCTCAACTTTCTGCTGGATCATATGCTCACGCTTCATACCCAACTTCAAAGCCAGTGCCGAAGCGACATAGATAGAAGATACTGTACCGATAGAAACCCCGATCAGCATCGCCAGTGAGAAGCCTTTGAGCATTTCACCGCCGAAGATGTACAGCATCATCACAACCAGCAAGGTGGTTGCTGAAGTCATGATGGTACGGCTCAGCGTCTGAGTCAGGGAAACGTTCGTGATTTCATAAGGTGTACCACGGCGTATCTTACGGAAGTTTTCGCGAATACGATCCGATACAACAATACTATCGTTCAATGAATAACCGATAACGGACATCAATGAAGCAACAATCGTCAGGTCAATCTCAATGTGGAACAACGACAGTACGCCCAGAGTAATGATAACGTCATGCGCCAACGCAATAACCGCACCCAACGCCAGACGCCACTCGAAGCGGAAGCCCACATAAATCAAGATACAGATTAGCGCTGTCAATAGCGCCATCGCCCCGGTTTGTGCCAGTTCAGAGCCTACACTCGGGCCAACAAACTCTACACGTTTGACCGTAGCATCATTGTCAACATTCTGATTAATAACCGAAAGAACCTTACTACCCAGTTCTTGCCCTGCATTGCCGGCAACCGGAGGCATGCGAACCATGACATCACGGCTGCTGCCGAAATTTTGCAACAGCGCGTCAGAGAAGCCATTTTTTGCCAGGCTATCACGCATCTTGTCCAAATCAGCTGGTTTGCTCAGGTTGATTTCAATTACCGTACCTCCGGTAAAATCAAGCCCCCAGTTAAACCCACGGACTCCTATCATCACGATAGATGCAACCAATAACAGGAACGAAATTCCAAAGGCGACGTTGTCCCAGCGCATAAAGTCGATAACTTTACGCCCATAGTTTAATTGTTCAACAGTATAATCCTGTGCCACAACGTGCTCCTTAAATTGACAACTTATTGATGCGCTTGCCACCGTACAGCAAGTTCACGATTGCACGTGTTCCCACAATAGCGGTGAACATGGAAGTCGCCACACCAATGCTGGTGGTGATCGCAAAGCCCTTAATCGAGCCAGTACCCACAGCATACAGGATGACAGCAGTAATCAACGTAGTCAGGTTTGCATCGATAATACTGGAGAACGCGCCTTTGTAACCTTCATGAATTGCTTGCTGTACCGTGCGGCCATTGCGCAATTCTTCTTTGATACGTTCGTTGATCAATACATTCGCATCCACCGCAACAGCCAGTGTCAGAACAATACCGGCAATACCGGGCATTGTCAGCGTTGCTCCCGGCAGCAGTGACATAATACCGACGATCAGCACTAAGTTAGTCAACAGTGCACTGCTCGCAATCAAACCAAATTTACGGTAGTAAATGACCATGAACAGGATGGATGCAATCAAACCCCACAGACACGCTTCAAGGCCTTGCTCAATGTTTTGCAAGCCCAGAGTTGGCCCGATGGTACGCTCTTCTACAATCTGGATTGGAGCAATCAACGCACCGGCACGCAACAACAGGGACAGTTGACGGGCTTCTGCCGGATTAGAGATGCCTGTAATACGGAAACTATTGCCTAAACGTGACTGAATGGTAGCGATGTTGATGACTTCTTCTTTCTTGACCAAAAGCGCCCGACCAGTGGCATCTTTCTTGCCGCTGTCTTTATATTCCACAAACAGCGTTGCCATTGGTTTTTGCAGATTATCTTTGGTGAAATTAGACATCGCAGTACCGCCAGCGCTGTCCAGAGAAATGTTAACCTGCGGATAACCGTTCTCATCGGTGCTGGAGGTAGAATCAGTAATATGATCGCCTGTCAGAATAACGCGCTTGTACAGCACTACAGGGCTACCCTCTCGGGTATATTGCAGTTCTGAGTCAGCCGGAATACGACCGGACAAAGCAGCATTTTGGTCAACGTTAGTATTTACCAGACGGAATTCCAGTGTTGCCGTCGCACCGAGGATCTCTTTCGCGCGGGCAGTATCCTGGATACCTGGCAATTCAACAACAATACGGTCTGCCCCCTGACGTTGAACCAAAGGTTCAGCAACGCCCAGTTGGTTAACGCGATTGCGCAGAATAGTGATGTTTTGCTGTACCGCGTAAGAACGGGCTTCACGCAGACGTTCATCACTCATAACGACTTTCAGCGTGTTATTTGTACCATTGGAAAACACTAAGTCACGATGGCGGGGTTCGAGATAGCTTTCCGCTTTAGAGCGCGTATCGTCATCACGGAAACGAATTTCAACACCGTAATTGTCTACTTTACGGATAGTGGAATAAGAGATACCTTGCTCACGCAGTTCAGAGCGTAAACTATCAACATTCTGCTCTTGCAACTTGCTCAGTGCGGTTTCCATATCCACTTCCATCAGGAAGTGAACGCCACCACGCAGGTCAAGCCCCAGTTTCATGGGGTCTGCACCAAGTGCCCTTAACCAGATAGGTGTTGCAGGAGCAAGGTTCAGAGCCACAACATATTGCTCACCTAATGCAGAAACCAGTGCTTCACGAGCACGGAGCTGAACGTCAGAGTTATTGAAACGGGCAAGAATAGCGCCATTTTCCAATACAATAGACTTACTATTGATATGGTCTTTTTCTAAAACATTACGGACTTGGTCCAGCGTTTTTTCACTGGCGGCGATGCCTCGCGCGCCAGTGATTTGTACAGCCGGATCCTCACCATAAAGGTTGGGAAGTGCATAAAGCAAACCGATGAGGATCGCAGCGATCAGCATCAGATACTTCCACAAAGGATAACGGTTCAACACGGCAGTTCCCTTCGGGAAAATCGGAAAATTAAATAGCCTTCATTGTACCTTTCGGCAAAACGGCGGCGACGAAGTCACGCTTAACGGTTATTTCTGTAGTGTCATTCAGGGCAATAACAACATAACCCGTTTCAGACACTTTAGTGACACGACCAACCAAACCACCAGAAGTCAGTACTTCATCACCTTTAGAGATGGATTCCATTAATTTTTTATGTTCTTTGGTACGCTTTTGTTGTGGACGCAAGATCATGAAATAGAAAATCAAACCGAAAACAACCAGCATGATAATCAGAGAATATGGGTTCCCTTGAGCTTGTGCTGGAGCACCAGCAGCTGCCGCAGCTTCAGAAATAAAAAAACTCATCAAATTTCCCTCATTGTTATCGAAAGTGTTACTAGTTATCGAAAGTATTACTATTTATTAAAAGTATTACTATCTAAAAATCGATAATGGCTCGATCAAAAACCAGCCCAACATGCTACACATATTAAGGCTGATTAGTCACGCCAAATTATATATTTAACGGCGGAACGGGTTTACCGATCTGCTGATAAAACGCTTCAACAAACTGTTCCAGTTTGCCTTCTTCAATGGCTTTGCGAATTCCAGCCATCAAACGCTGATAATACCTTAAATTATGAATTGTATTCAGCCTTGCACCAAGAATTTCGTTACAACGATCAAGGTGATGAAGGTATGCGCGGCTATAATTCCGACAAGTATAGCAGTCACAATGCTCATCTAACGGAGAAGTATCTTCCTTATGTTTTGCATTGCGGATTTTTATAACCCCTTCCGTTACAAACAGATGGCCATTGCGGGCATTACGCGTTGGCATCACACAGTCAAACATGTCGATACCACGGCGAACACCTTCAACTAAATCTTCCGGCTTGCCGACACCCATCAAATAACGTGGTTTATCCTGCGGGATCTGCGGGCAAACATGCTCCAGAATACGGTGCATGTCTTCTTTCGGTTCGCCAACAGCAAGGCCACCCACAGCGTAGCCGTCAAAGCCAATTTCCACCAGACCTTTTACAGAAACGTCACGCAAGTCTTCATAAACGCTGCCCTGAATAATGCCAAACAAGGCATTCTTATTATTCAGTTCATTAAAACGCTGACGGCTGCGGGCAGCCCAGCGCAATGACATTTCCATGGAACGCTTTGCATAATCCCAGTCAGCCGGGTATGGCGTACATTCATCAAAAATCATGACGATGTCGGAACCCAAGTCATATTGGATTTCCATGGATTTTTCAGGGCTGAGGAACACAGGCGTTCCATTGATTGGATTGCGGAAATGTACTCCTTCTTCCTTGATTTTACGCATCGCGCCGAGGCTGAAGACCTGAAAACCGCCAGAATCGGTCAGAATAGGCCCCTGCCACTGCATAAAATCGTGCAAGTCACCATGTAATTTCATGATTTCCTGCCCCGGACGCAACCAAAGATGGAAAGTATTCCCCAACAGGATTTGCGCACCAGTATCTTTCACTTCTTCCGGTGTCATTCCTTTTACCGTACCGTAAGTGCCCACTGGCATGAATGCCGGGGTTTCTACAACACCACGGTCAAAAACCAGGCGGCCACGACGGGCATTGCCATCCGTCTTTTGTAACTCAAATTTCACTTAACCTCCATACATCAGAAAGACAGTCTGATGTTATGTTTAGACACCGTTCATATCAGTGGAGCTGAAATGAAGAACATTTTGATTTCAAAATCTTTTATTGCAATATTTTTATTTCGATACCATCTCTTTTGACGCGGCTTCATTGCGATTAATGAACATCGCATCACCGTAGCTGAAAAAGCGATATTTTTCGGCAACCGCTTCTTTATAAGCATTCATGGTATTTTTATAACCCGCAAACGCCGAAACCAGCATGATAAGGGTGGATTCCGGCAGGTGGAAATTGGTAATCAATGCATCCACAACCTGATATTCAAACCCAGGATAGATAAAAATTTGGGTATCATCAAAGAATGGGGCGATAACGCCATCCTGACAGGCTCTGGCAGCACTTTCCAATGAACGGACTGAAGTCGTTCCAACTGCAACAACTTTATTGCCACGTGCTTTACATGCCAGAACCGCGTCCACGACATCTTGTGGCACTTCTGCATATTCAGCATGCATTACATGATCTTCGATAGTTTCCACCCTTACAGGTTGAAACGTACCTGCGCCAACATGCAGAGTGACAAAAGACATTTCAACGCCTTTTTCTCTCAAGGCAGCTAAAAGAGGCTCATCAAAATGTAAACCCGCTGTCGGTGCTGCAACCGCTCCCGGACGTTCGTTATAAACCGTCTGATACAATTCGCGATCGGCATCTTCATCAGGGCGGGCAATATAAGGAGGCAACGGCATATGGCCAATTTGCTCCAAAATGGTCAAGACATCACGTTCATCATCAAAACGAATTTCAAATAAAGTGTCGTGGCGAGCCAGCATTGTTGCCTTAATGCTTTGTTCCTCGCCAATAACATCTTCACCAAGAATAAGCTCTGCGCCTTCTTTCGGTGCCTTGGACGCACGAACGTGAGCGAGCACTCGCTTATTATCCAGCATCCTTTCAACTAAAACTTCCAATTTTCCCCCGGTTGCCTTGCGGCCAAACAGACGCGCAGGAATAACACGGGTATTATTGAAAACCAATAGGTCACCAGCCTCCAGCTTATCCAACACATCAGTAAAAATACCATGTGTCAGTTTCCCGGTTTCACCATCAAGGGAAAGCAAGCGGCAACCGCTTCGTTGCGGCTGGGGATAGTGAGCAATTAGCTCTTCTGGCAGTTCAAAAGTAAAATCAGCGACACGCATTTTTTATCTGTATCATTCAAAAAAACAGGCGGACTAGTCTAGTGCTGCAAACACAATGGTGCAACAAAGAAGCACCTGGTTTAACTATTTACGGTATACTTCCATTATGAATTTTCTTGCACACCTTCATTTAGCCGCATTATCGGGAAGTTCTTTATTGGGCAATTTGATGGCGGATTTCGTCAGGGGATCGCCAGACGGATTATTCAGTCCCGATATTGTAGCAGGTATCCGTATGCACCGCAGGGTAGACAGATTGACAGATGAACACCCACTGGTGTCAGAAGCCCGCTGTTTATTTCGCAGCGAGTATCGACGCGTAGCCCCAATTACTTTGGATATCATTTGGGATCATTTTCTTTCTCTGCATTGGGATAAATTCGAAAAGAATTATTCTCTGCCTGCATTTGTCAATTTGGCCCACAGTCATATTGAGCCACATCTTGCTTCTACGCCTGAAAAATTCCAAGAACTCAACAAATATATCTGGTCGCAAAACCTGTTTATCCGTTATGCCGATATGAGTTGCATTGCTAACGTCCTGCAAAGCATGGCACGCAGGCGCCCCAAATTATCGGCCTTGGCAGGTTCATATCAAGATATAGAAAACAATTACTCTGATTTTGAAGCACTATTTTGCCAATTTTATCCGCAGATGATGGAATTGGCTTCAAGCAAGCGCTTACTTGAACAGGAAATTTCTCCAGAGCCTTGCACTTTTTCCAAATAGCTTTATCTTATGTAGGCTAAAAGAAATTAAAAGCAGCGTATTGATAGGTAAAATCTATCATAGCAATTGGTAATTTATCCTTTATTGCTATACCTTAATTCCTTATGCTGTAACCCGTTTCTATATAACACCTTTTAAAATCACAGGAGTCAATTATGGTTTTAGTAACCCGCCAAGCCCCTGACTTTACAGCTGCTGCAGTTCTCGGTAACGGTGAAATCGTCGAAAACTTTAACCTGAAAAAACATCTGAATGGCCGCGCGGCGGTTATTTTCTTCTGGCCGATGGACTTCACTTTTGTCTGCCCTTCTGAGCTAATCGCTTTTGATCACCGCTATGAAGAATTCCAACAACGCGGTGTTGAAGTTATTGGTGTTTCTTTCGACTCTGAGTTCGTTCACAACGCATGGCGTAAAACACCAATCAGCGAAGGCGGCATCGGCGAAGTTAAATATCCAATGGTTGCTGACATCAAGCGTGACATCATGAAAGCATACGGCATTGAGCACCCAGAAGCTGGCGTTGCTCTGCGTGGTTCTTTCCTGATCGACAAAAACAGTGTTGTCCGTCACCAAGTTGTCAACGATCTGCCACTGGGCCGTAACATTGATGAAATGGTACGTATGGTTGACGCTCTGCAATTCCATGAAGAGCATGGCGAAGTTTGTCCTGCACAATGGTCAAAAGGTCAGGAAGGTATGGGCGCTTCACCTGAAGGCGTAGCAAAATACCTGACTAAAAACGCTGATAAACTGTAATTACTATTACAATCAAGCAATATTTATTATCAATCATCACAAAACCAGCCGCTCAATCGGCTGGTTTTTTTATTTTATAAAAACTATTTCAAGAAACTATTTTCTCTGAAATCCCCGCCAGATCACCTTTACACGCATAAAATCGTCTTTTCAAACTCCTGAGCTTTAGATAAGGTAAGTTACATACTTTTAACAAAAACATTACAACCATTTGGGTTTCTGTACAAAAAACTCACACAGGAGAGCTAACATGCGAAAAAAATGGAAAATTCCACTAATCGTTGTATCCCTACTCGTTTTCTCGCCACTTTACGCTGCGACTGAACCGGCTGTAGAAGCCAAACAAGGTATGGTTGTCAGCTCCCAAAAACTCGCATCACAAGCCGGTATTGATATGCTCAAAATGGGTGGCAATGCCATTGATGCTGCAATTGCAGTTGGCTATGCCCAAGCGGTCGTTAACCCCTGCTGTGGCAACATCGGCGGCGGCGGTTTTATGACCATTCATCTCGCCGACGGTAAAGATACCTTCATCAATTTCCGTGAAACAGCCCCCGCTTCAGCCAGCGCTGATATGTATCTGGATAAAGACGGCAATGTTATCAAGGGAGCCAGTCTGTATGGCTACAAAGCAGTTGGCGTGCCGGGTACTGTCATGGGATTTGAAATGGCCTTGAAAAAATATGGGACATTAACCCGTGAACAAGTCATGGCTCCCGCTATCAAACTGGCTCGAGAAGGTTACATCCTGACGCGCGGTGATACTGATATTCTGGACACCACGGTCAAGCGTTTCGCACAAGATCCTGAAGCTGCCCGCATTTTTCTACGTAAAGATGGTACGCCTTTGCAACCGGGAGACAGACTCGTTCAGAGCGATTTAGCCAACACACTGGAAATGATTGCCAAACAAGGGCCTGATGCCTTTTATCATGGAAAGATCCCCCAACTCGTTGAAGAAGCATCGAAAAAATCCGGGGGAATAATTACCGCAGCCGATTTTGCCAATTTCCATATTACTGAAACAACACCAGTCACTTGTAGTTATCGCGGTTACAAATTTATTTCTTCCCCGCCTCCCAGCTCCGGTGGTGTCACACTATGCGAAATATTGAATGTAGTTGAAGGCTATGATCTCAAATCCATGGGATTCAATTCTGCCGCTTATGTTCATACCCTGACAGAAGCGATGCGCCACGCGTACATGGACAGAAATACCTATCTAGGCGATCCAGAGTTCATCAATAACCCGCTTGATAGACTGTTGAGCAAAAGCTATGCGGAATCCATCAGAAAAGAGATCCAGCCGAATAAAGCTACGCAATCAGCCGATATTCAGCCCGGTATTGGCCCCCATGAGAAGCCAGAAACAACACATTATTCTGTGGTAGATAAAGAAGGCAATGCAGTATCAACTACCTATACAATCAATGGGCGTTTTGGTGCTGTTGTAATAGCGCCGGGAACTGGCTTTTTCTTAAACGATGAGATGGATGATTTCACGACTAAAGTCGGGGAGAAAAACATGTATGGGTTGGTACAGGGTGCAACCAATTCAATTGCCCCCGGTAAGCGCCCACTATCATCAATGAGCCCTACACTCGTGACCAAGGATAACAAAATATTTTTGGTTTTAGGCTCTCCCGGAGGCTCTCGCATTATTTCCATTACATTACAAAGCGCCCTGAATATCATCGATTTCAATATGCCACCACAAGAAGCCGTCAACAGCCCGCGCATCCACCATCAATGGTTACCTGATGAGGTTTATTATGAACAACGCGGTTTGTCTAAAGACACTCTGAATCTACTGGAAAAAATGGGTTATAAAATGGTAGAGCAGTCGCCGTGGGGAGCTACTGAATTAATCATGATTGGATTACCGGGAGCTTCTGGAGTCGCTCCTGAGTCTTCCGGCAATGATTCAGCCGTTTCAGGCATTGTCCGTGAAGGTTATATCTACGGCTCCAATGATGTACGGAGACCCGCTGGTGCAGCTATTGGTTACTAAACATTGGCTACGAAACCCAATGCAGCCTAATCACATTTCAGATACACGCATTTAGTTTAATAAACATTTAGTACCAATAAATAAGGGTGAGCTGTTTGCACATGCTCACCCTTACTATTATCCGTATCACCCATATCCGCTCGCATTGAGCGAGGTGCTACGGCAGATTTTACTAAATTAACACATGAAGAGGCCTATAACTGTTTCAAACCTACTTCTCTTCATGCTGCATTTCATACTTTGGGAGCTTCTTTGCTCCTCCTATAACCCAGTCGTAAAAACCACATACGGCAACCGTTAACAGGGTAGGCAACAGCCATGCCAAGCCTTGATCAGCCAAAGGCAGGTGTTTTGCCCATTCTGGCAGTAAGTGAATCAAATACTCAGATGATTTCACTGCATCTAAAATCCCAAACAACAAACTCACCGTCATTGCCGGAGCAAAAATGCGCGTACTGTTCTTCCACCAGTTGATAGTAAAGCTCAGCAATACCAGCACGATACATGGCGGATAAATGGCTGTCAGCACTGGAGCAGAGAACTTAATCAAGTAGTTCAAGCCCAAATTCGACACCAGCATGGAGAAAGAACCCAGGATCAGTACCAGAGAACGGTAAGACAGAGGCAAATAACAGCTGAAGAACTCAGCGCAAGCACAAGTCAAACCCACCGCAGTAACCATACAAGCAATGAAAATCAAAACCGCGAGGAAGAAAGTGCCGTAATTGCCAAACACATTTTGGACATAAGCATGCAGGATTTGTGCACCATTTTCGGCAGTAGGTACGAGTGAACCACTGTTTTCTCCTAATTTAAACAGAGAAAGATATACCAGTGCCAAGCCCAAACCAGCAATGATACCTGCCCACATCGCATAACGGGTTAACAAAGAAGAAGCATTAACGCCTCTGGAACGGGCAGCATTGATAATAACAATACCAAAAACCATCGCTGCCAGCGTGTCCATAGTTAAATAACCATTAACAAAACCATTTGAGAATGGCGTGTTTTGATAGGTTGAGACCGCTGAAATAGGGCTGCCCGCAGGCCATAATATAGCCGCAACACCCAGAACTGCCAACGCCAGAATTTTGATTGGTGCCAAGATATGCCCGACATTGTCCAACAGTTTGCCTGGATACAGCGAAATCAAAATAACGAGTGCAAAATAAGCAATACTATAAATGAGTAAAGGAAGATCACCGTCGCCGGTAATAGGAGCAATTCCCACTTCAAAAGACACGGTCGCGGTTCTCGGCGTTGCAAACAGAGGGCCAACCGCCAGATAACAAACCGTTGCCAAAATCAAACCTGCGGTTTTGCCAATAGGTGAACTAAGTTCTTCAATGCCACCACCGACTTTTGCCAAAGCAACGACGGTAATAACTGGCAGGCCGACTGCGGTTAACAAAAAACCTAAAGCTGCGGTCCAAACATGCTCACCAGCCTGCAAACCAACCATAGGCGGGAAAATGATATTTCCCGCACCAACGAACAAGGCAAAGGTCATAAAACCTAATGCCCAAATATCCTTAGATGATAAACGGTATGCCATAATAATTATTAATGTATTTATTGCCAAAAGAATTGCATATGCAATAGTAACTATCGCAAATACTTGAATTTTCACTGGCGAGACTGCGCTTTGATTTAACAGTCAGTGAGTACGTAACATTCACTGATAATCGCAAGATACAGAATGATAATGGTAATTACAGCTAGAATCGCCAACAACTGAGCTCAAGTAAAACTTTTATAGCGCTAAAAGGCAAGTGTCAAACAAAAAACCAGAATAATATTCTAAAGTAAATTTTAAAATCAGTGATTATGGTTATCTATCACTGAATACACACTATATGATTTGTACTTTTTGTGTCCATATTGATTAATAATTAATTTTTTGCCCGTTTCGTTACCATTTAATCCCGTTAAATTATTTCTTATTTAATAAAATTATTTTTGCCAGAAACTATTTTTCAGAAACTATAAGCCGTGATGCCAATATAAAACTAAACACAGCCCCTTTTCCCAAGGTGCTTGAAATATCGAGGTGGCTATTATAGTGATGCAGCGCATGTTTCACTATCGCAAGCCCCAGCCCGCTTCCTCCGGTTTGCCTCGAGCGAGCACGATCAATACGATAAAAACGCTCAGTCAGACGCGGAATATGCTCCGCACTGATCCCGATTCCATTATCTTTCACTTCAAACAATGCCCCTTGAGGGACTCTTTGCCAATTAACCTCGATCCGCGTCCCCAAGGGGGTGTGTTTAATGGAGTTATAGACCAAGTTAGACATGGCGCTGCGAAGTTGTTCTTCATTGCCAAAAACTTGCAGCTTTTCATCAACATTGAACACAATATCATATTGATTATTGCCCAAAGCCAAGGCTTCCTGCTGCAATAATTTTAATATAGCAGGAACATTGACTATCTCATTCAGGTCAACTTGTGGCCCTGCTTCAATTTTTGAAAGGTGCAATAGCTGTGTCACCAAGCTATCCATCCTCCGAGTCTGCTCCTGCATTGTACCGATGGCTTTCTGATTCCGTTTACTGTCCAGCTCCTGATCTTGCATCATTTCCAGATAACCTTGCAGTACCGTCAGAGGTGTTCTTAATTCATGGCTGACATTAGCGAAGAAATCCCGCCTGGCGTTTTCCAATAATCTTTTTTGGGTAATATCACGTACAACCATCAATAATTGTTTTTCTGAATAGGGCATAACGCGAAATTCCACCATATTGCCGCTATTCAATTCGATGGATAAAGGACGGGAAAAATCTCTCGCCATGATATAGCGACTGAAATCAGGGTAACGAAGTAAGTTGAAAATATGCTGACCGTTATCCTCCGGCCAACGAAACCCAAGTAGATGCTGAGCCAACTGATTGCACCAAAAAATATTGCCTTCAGTAGTCATTATGACAATCGCATCTGGCAGAGACTCTGCGCCGCTGCGAAAACGTTTGATCAATAATGCCAGTTCTCGACGCCGTTTCCGATTGCGTTGCTGCATTTGGTGAATGCCATAAAAAATGGGTTCCCATCCACCGTACCCCGCCGGAGGTAGCATACTGCGATCCAGCCATAGCCAATCAGATAATTTCAGCAAGTTATAGCCATTCCACACCACAGCCGAAAATAACGAAATGACCAGCAACCATGCCAGATGTCCAATAAACAGCGACAAAACCACTGCGGGCAGGCAAAAAAGCACAAGGCCCAATACCAATTTCTTCCAAGATAAACGCTCAAGCACGCCATGTTCTCCGGCATAAGAAGGCTATAATTCACTGACTATAGACTCGATTCATTGACTATAGACTCGATTCATTGACTGTAGATCCTTTACCACAGATCTCTGATTACAAATCTTTGATTGCAGCTCGAATAATCCTTGCTCTGGTTACCCGAAATGACAACTATTCCCCATCAATGACAACAGAATCCGGGCCATCAATAGCGGGTGGAAAAGCGATATCCTGTACCACGAACCGTTTGCACCATTTTATCGTGCTGTCCGGTTTCCAGTGCCTTACGCAAGCGACGAATATGCACATCAACAGTGCGATCTTCTACATAAACATTTGTTCCCCATACATAATTGAGTAACTGTTCACGGCTATAAACACGCTCTGGATGCGTCATAAAAAAGTGAAGAAGCTTGAATTCAGTTGGCCCCATTTCTAAATCTTGCCCTTGGCTGGAAACGCGGTGAGATGTTGGATCTAATATTAACCCATCCATATCAATAACATCTTCCGATTCCATAGGCGAGATTCTGCGCATAACAGCCTTTACCCGGGCAATCAATTCCTTGGGCGAAAAAGGCTTAGTAATATAATCATCCGCTCCGACATCAAGGCCACGGACTCTGTCTTCTTCTTCAGCGCGGGCGGTTACCATAATGACAGGGATCACCTTGGTATTGTTGTCCCGTTTCATTTGCTTGATAAGCTGTATTCCTGATCCGCCGGGAAGCATCCAGTCCAATAGCACCAAATCAGGGTATGGATCTGACAGGTGTTTTATCGCCATATCGTAATCTTCGGCTTCAATGGTCTGATACCCATTTTGCTCCAGCACAAAACAAACCATTTCACGGATCGGTACTTCATCTTCAACTACCAAAATACGTTTAACCATGGTTAATCCTGTCAATATCATAAAAGTCAGCAACATTAACTCCATATTATTATGAGTCAATTTTATGACAATTTTATGAAAACAATAATTTCTCTGTTACCAAGCTGCGAACCTATTCGCAAGGAATATGTTACATCTGTGTCATATTTCATTTTTAATGCGAATCAGCACGAATATTTAATATCCGGAAATAAATTAGGCAAGACATCCTCCCTCCCCCCATTATAATTAGCGCTTGTTATGGCTAAGAAACTTGTTGTAGCTAAGAGAAAACCGGCACGGGCGGAAAAACATGAAAATTATTCATACATCGGACTGGCATCTTGGCCAATATTTCTTTACCAAGAATCGGGCCGCAGAGCATAAACACTTTTTACACTGGCTTATTGAACAAATCGTACAACATGATGTTGATGCCCTGATTATTGCCGGAGATATTTTTGATACAGGCTCTCCTCCCAGTTATGCGCGAGAGCTTTATAACAAATTTATTGTGGCGCTACAGGCAACTGGCTGCCAGCTTGTCATTCTTGGGGGAAACCATGATTCAGTAGCCACTCTCAATGAATCCAAAGCCTTGCTCTCTTATCTGAATACAACCGTGATTGCCAATGTTGATACCGAAGAAACTGAACAGCAAATAAAAATCCTGAACACCAAAGACGGTCAAGCCGGCGCTATCCTCTGTGGGATCCCCTATCTTCGCCCGCGGGATATCATGGTTAGCCAGGCTGGGCAATCCGGTACACAAAAGCAGCAAGCATTGCAGGATGCCATTACTGAACACTACCACCAGCTTTACCAACAAGCCTACGCATTGCGGGAGAAACTTGGCCAACCTTTGCCTATCATTGCCACCGGCCATCTCACTACCGTGGGAGCTTCTACCACAGACTCAGTACGTGACATTTACATTGGTACATTGGAAGCCTTCCCCGCACAGGCGTTCCCGCCCGCTGATTACATCGCGCTCGGGCACATTCACCGCCCGCAAATTGTCGGTAAATCAGAACAAATACGCTACAGCGGCTCTCCTATTCCTCTGAGTTTCGATGAAGTGGGTCAGGAAAAAAGCGTCTGTTTGGTCGATTTTAATGTGGGCAAACTCGAGAGCATTACACTTTTGCCGATCCCGCTTTATCAACCCATGCAACTTATCCGTGGCAACCTGAAGCAAATAGAGGAGCAATTGCAGGCTTTCAAAATGTATCAAGGCGAACTTCCCGTCTGGCTGGATATTGAAGTGGCAACTCAAGATTATCTGCACGACATTCAAAAACGCATCCAGACACTGTGTGAAGGTTTACCGGTTGAGATTATCCTGCTGCGGCGCAGTAAACATACCCGCCAGTTGTCACTGTCTGAGCAAAGTAAAGAAACCCTGACCGAACTGAGTGTTACCGAGGTCTTTGAGCGACGTTTGGCACAGGCTGAAATCGATGACATTTCTCAGAAGCAACGCCTGACCACCCTGTTTAAGCAAACGCTGGATGATATCTCTCAGCAATAATACGAAGAACATATGCCATGAAAATTCTTAGCTTACGGCTGAAAAATATCAACTCCCTGCAGGGCGAATGGAAAATCGACTTTACTGCGGAGCCTTTTGCCAGCAACGGGTTATTTGCCATTCTCGGCCCTACCGGAGCAGGGAAAACCTCCTTGTTGGATGCCATTTGCCTGGCCCTGTACCATGAAACACCCCGGCTCGGTACTCTCTCTGCTTCTCAAAACGAATTAATGACCCGGCATACCGCAGAATGCCTTGCAGAAGTAGAATTCGAAGTTAAGGGCACTGGCTATCGGGCATTTTGGGGCCAGCGCCGTGCCCGCAATCAGGCAGACGGCAAACTTCAGCCCCCAAAAGGAGAATTGGCACTCAAAAAAGATGGAAAAATTCTGGCTGACAAGCTCCCGGAAAAGAAAGAAAAAATCGCCGAAATAACAGGCCTGGACTTTAGCCGTTTCACCAAATCCATTTTGTTGTCGCAGGGGAATTTTGCTGCATTTTTAAATGCTCAAGACAAAGATCGGGCAGATCTATTGGAAGAACTGACAGGCACTGAAATTTACGGCATTTTGTCTCAGGAAATTTATCAGCGCCATAAAGATGCTCAATCTGAACTGAATATCCAGCAAGCCAAAGCGGCTTCCATTGAATTGCTGACACCAGAGCAACAGCAATCGTACCAAGAACAGCAGCAGCAGTTGATTACAGAAGAAACCCAACTCAGCCAGCAAATCAAGGCATTACAACTTGCTGAGCAATGGCTGTTCAGGCGGGATGAGCTCCAGCAATCACTGACTAAAAATACACTGCTTTTACAACAATCAGAACACGCCATTCAGGAAGCGCAACCTCAATTACAGCAGCTTGCTGCCAGTGAGCCAGCGGAAAAAATCCGCCCATTATGGGATGCACAAAACCGTATCCGGCATGAAAAACAGCGGCTCACAGAGCAACGGGCAAAAATAGAAAATGAACGTCAGCAGCAATTGAGTTTGCTGCAACCCGCCGAGCAGCAACTCACTCTGCTGGAAAAACATCGGGAAGAACACCAACACCATCAGCAGCAACAGGAAAAGCTCATTTCTGAGCAAGTTATGCCGCTCGATCATAAGATTGATATTCAATCAAAAGATTTGCTGACACTTGAGAAAGAAATTTCGGGGAAAAGGCGCGAGCTATCTGACATCGTATCCCAGCACCAAGCTACGAAAAATCAAACAGATACGATGAATCAAGAACAAAAATCACTGGAAGCCTATTATGAGGCAAACCCCCATTACCGCGATTTAGAGAGTCAGCTACCTGCATGGAAGCAGCTGTTTGCCCGCCAAAATGAACGGCAAACAAAAATAAACCAACTCACACAAAATACTCAACACATTACCGCAGAAATTACACATTCAGCAGAACAGTTAAATAAATTACATACTGAATTGGCAAAACAGCAAGATCAAAGCCAGACATTACATAACGCTCTGAACACCGCTGAAAAACTGTTCACTGACTTGCAGCAAAAACACCCATTGGAACAGTTACAGAAATATTTAGAAAGTTATCAGCAACAACTGGCATCACAAAATCAACTTGAAGTATTACTGCCCCAGATCCAACAACTTCAAACGACGATCTCAGCCTCTCAAGCTCAACTGACACAATCTCAGGCTGTAGTGCAATCTTTGCCTGCTCAGATAACCACCTTCAATCAGCAACTCGCAGAAAAACAGCAACATTATGACGACCTCAACAATCGAATTCGTCTGGAGCAGCGGATCGTCAGTCTGGAACAAGAGCGGGCACAATTGAAAGAAGGTGAATCCTGTCCGCTGTGCGGTTCAACTCACCACCCTTTAATCAATGAATACCAGACCATTGCCCTGCCAGAGTCCGAAAAACGATTAAAAAATCTGCGTCAACAAATTGAACAATTGCAAGAAAAACGCACTGAACTGCAACAGAAACAACAGGTTCAGCAGCAACATTGCGAACAATTACAACAAAATATTGAGCAATACAGCGCTCAATTAGCCGAATTAACCAAGCAATGGGAGCACCATTGCCAGTCTTTGCAACTCATAGATCTGCCGATGGATACAAGACAGGTCAACGATTTTATCGCTCATAGACAATCTGCTTATCAACAATACCTGCATCAAAAAGAAGCGCTATTACAGGCAGAAAAAGCCTGCCAAGCAGCGGAAAAAACGCTGACACTGGCCCGCGGGCAATATCAGGAATGTGAGCAGAAGATCGTGTTGGAAAAGGTCAGGCTGGAGGCGGCAGAAAAACAGTTGGCAGAAAAAACAGCTGAAATTCAGCAGATAGAAGCGGATTTTTCAGCGACCACACAGCAAATAAGCCATGAATTGCAGCTAACTCCTTTCACATTGCCTTCTCCACAAGAGACAGAAAACTGGCTGCAACAACGTGAACAGGAAGTGAAAAATTACCATGACTCACGCGAAAGATGGCAATTTCTACAAAAAGAGCTGGCAGGATTGCAAAGCAAACTCGATGAGTTGGAAAAACAAAAAAATAAGCTAACCACTCATTGCCACAACCTAAATGAAGAGCAGCAAAAACAAACGCAGATATTGGAACAGACACGCCAAGAACGTCAGCGTTTATTTGGTTATCAATCTATTTCAGAGATTCGTCAAAATTTACAACAAAAAACCAATGAACTGGAAAATGCTTACAAGCACAGCCTTTCCCATCTGCAACAACTGCAAAATAAAATGAATCAATTAACCGGTGCAGCCAGTGAAATTGAAAAGAGTCATACTGCCGCAAAAGCGGAATATACACTTGCCGCCGAGCACTTCCGAAAGGGATTGTTACAACAAGATTTTCCGGATCAACAAGTTTTTGAACACGCGTTATTAGCGCCAGAACAACGGGAAACATTACAGCAGTTACAAGAAAAACTTGAACACCAACAATTGCAAGCCAAAACAAGGCAACATGAATCAGAAATTGCATTGCAGAAGCATGCGGAACTCAAACCATCATTGCTTGAGCAACATGACGCACCGCAATTATCAGCCATATTGGCTGATGCTACGGTTCAATTAAAACGTAACAACCAGCACCAAGGCGAAATCAGGACACAACTGAATAACGATGCAACCCGTCGCCAACAGCAACAGACATTACTGGCACAAATTGCACTTTCACAACAGAACTATGATGACTGGAGTTACCTCAATAATCTCATTGGCTCCGCTGATGGGGCTAAATTCCGTCGTTTTGCCCAAGGGCTAACACTGGATCACCTTGTACATCTGGCAAATATACGTCTGGAAAAATTGCATGACCGTTACTGTTTGCAGCGCAAAGATAATGGCAGTCTGGAATTGCAGGTGGTTGATACTTGGCAGGCCGAAGCCATTCGGGATACCAAAACCCTTTCAGGCGGAGAGAGTTTTCTGGTCAGCCTTGCCCTTGCCCTTGCTTTATCTGATCTGGTGAGTAACAAAACACAGATAGAATCCCTGTTTCTTGATGAAGGTTTTGGCACACTTGACCCTGAAACCCTTGATATCGCCTTGGATGCTTTGGATCACCTCAATGCCTCCGGGAAAACTATCGGCATTATTAGCCATGTTGAAGCATTGAAAGAACGCATTCCAGTTCAAATCAAGGTGGAAAAAAAGAATGGATTGGGTTTCAGCCAATTAGCGCCAGAATTTCGGGTTTAGCCCACCAACGCAAATAGCACCACAATGAACTAACATACAATTGAATAGTGTATATGTGATATCTCAAGCAGAAGGAAGCTGCTTGAATAGCTCAAAGCTAATGAAATGATTGGAAATAAATGGTTGGAAACTTAAGCGAATTAAAGAAGGCATTGCAATAATCCGCTTAATGGAGCCTGCATCAGCAGGCTCACAGTGAAATAGGTCATTCGATAATTGCATCAATAAATATATTAATGCTTAATTACATAAAGATCTTTCGTTGAGGTCTGTCCCAAAGCGTCAGAAAAATATCCCCCAATATAAGGTTTTACCAATATCGCATTGACATAATAATACACAGGAATTACCGGCATATCTTTTGTAAGAATATCAACAGCCTGTTGAAAATCCTCTTGCTTATTGGTTTCTCCTGCTTTTTTTACCAAACTGTCAAAATCTTTGTTTGAATAAAATGACGTATTATTTGTCTGATCCGTTGTGAAAATAACTAAAAAAGACATTGGATTGTTATAATCACCAATCCATCCGAATCGGACAACATCAAATTTCCCTTGATGCTCATTACTTAACATAACTTTCCATTCTTCAGTTTGTGTTTTGGCAATAACCCCAAGATTTTTTTTCCACATTGATGTTGCTGCAATAGCAATTTTTTTATGCAGATCTGACGAGTTATAAACTAAATTAAATGTGAGTGGATGTGTTTTATTAAAACCAGCTTCATTCAATAATTGCTTAGCTTTTTCATTACGTTGTTCTTGCGTCCAAGATTCATAATCAGGTTTTTTAAATGTAAAGCCACCAATTCCGGGAGGAAGAGCTGTATAAGCAGGTATTTGACCTTGGGCCACAACTTTATCGGCAATAATGTCTCTATTTAAAGCCAAAGCCAATGCCTGCCTGACTCTGGCATCGTTAAAGGGTGGTTTTTTATTATTAAATGCATAGTAATATGTACTAAGAATAGGCGCAATATGAACCTGTGAACCAATTTGTTTTTTTAATGATGCGAAACTTTCCAACGGAATAGTAAACGTCATATCTATTTCGCCGGCCAAATAGCGATTTAAATCTGAAGTATCTGAGGAAAGTGGCAGATAAGTGACTTTGTTAATTACCGTATTTTTATTATCCCAATAATAAGGATTTCTGACACCTACGATTTTTTCATTGACTCTCCATTCAGATAGTTTAAATGCACCACTGGAAACAAAAAACTCAGGCTGAGTCCATTTATCACCGTATTTTTCGACGACTTTTTCGCTAATCGGAGACGTGATAGTAAAAGCCAGCATCTGTAAAAAATACCCTACCGGTTTTTCTAACGTGACTTCCAAAGTCTCATTATCCAATGCCTTAACGCCAAGTTCTTCCGGTTTTTTCTTCCCTGCCAAAATCTCGTTTGCATTCACCACAGAGGCATTTACAAAGTAGCTGCCATAGGGAGATAATGTTTTAGGATCGGTTAAACGCCGCCAGCTAAACACAACATCATGGGCGGTAATGGGTGTGCCATCAGACCACTTAATTCCCTTTCTTAAATGGAAAATCCATGTTTTATTATCTTTCGTTTCCCAGCTTTGAGCCAATCTGGGTATAATGTTTCCTTTATGATCAATGCTAACTAATGTGTCAAAAAAATCATTGATAATATTGATTGCAATATTGCCTTCAACTTTATCAACATCCAATGATGCCGGCTCTGCACCATTATTACGCACAATTTCTTGTTTTTCCGCTAATTGTGTTCCGGGTGGAACCACAGCGGCATAAGATACAGTAATACTCCCCAACATTATACTTATAGAGTAAGTTAGTGTTTTCAGGGTGGTAATTTTATTCAACATGTTAAATCTCCCATAATTATACATAGCACTTCTATCGGGATTCAGTCTTTTAACAAAAATTAATTTATACAGAAAACGCCTTTATTAATTAAAAAATCACATTATTAAACAAAATCTAATGAGTAATAACCTGCTTTAAAATATATTAAATGGGTTTCAAGATGCAGGGCGAAAGTTAATAACCATAAAAAAAAGCAAAGGTAATTTTTTACAACTATCTATAGTTACAAATTGCTGCTTAAATGGTGCCATCGTCATTAATCTATTAATAATAAAAAGTTCACAAGAAAAATGTAGAGATTCATCCTTTATGCCACAATATACTGCAAGCCAATATAATATTAGCATAAGGCTGGTACATTTTTAGCTTAAATCTCCTTTACAATCTGGCTTCTATAAGTAACATATTATTCCAACTAAGTATTTTTTCAAGCAATAAAAACCACACACTTATTTTATAAGGGAATAATGGATATTACCCAATTATGTCCATATTCCTCAATATACTTTACCACGCAATAAAATCAGTAAACTTTATTTATCAAATAAAAGTACTCAAAACTGACACCTTAAACTACAGTCAGTAACCATGTTAATATAAACATAGGGTTATTTGCATAACATCAAGTTTATTACGCCAGGAGATTACCTTACAAATGATAATTAAACATCATCTATCTTACTTAATCATTTACAGAATAAACCAGTACTAAAAAAATATATAATTTTATTTTGAAAACAACTAAAATCAAGCTATAGTTTTAATATAAATTAATTTTATAATAAGCAACTATTCTAATATATTATAAAAGAATATATTAATTAAAATTAGGCAATAAAAAATCAATATCCACATCAATATGTGGAATTGATATTGATGGAAGGTTTACGTGTGAGTGGCTATAAACGTTAGAATTCATCAGTGGGATACTGGGGTTAATGCCTTAGCGCTTTTATTTAGGTTTATTAATAAAATTCTGCATTTCATTATATTACTGCTTCTTAATTAATGACTTAAAAAACACACAGGAACCATCATATGAATAACACATCCCCCAAAGGCGATAGCCTAAAATCTGTAAATCATCTCACTAATTTCATGGAGGGAGGATTAAATACAGGTATGCTTTATGATATAAAAGAAAAAAATTCAAAATCAGATAAAAATAATTATTCGGCTACAGCATATGTGACTATCCATGGTTTATATACAGGCCTTAATCTACATCTTGATATTGGGAAAAATTTTCATGGCATGGGTTTGGGGTTAAAATCAGTCAGTCACATTAAATTTACTGGTACTTTATCAACCAATGATCTGGATAAGCTGACTACGAAAGGCACGCTTTATAATATAACCGATACCGAAAAAGGAATTATTATCGTATTTTACGATACCGTTGTGTGGAAACCTTTGGGGAGCTTTTTTGGCACCGGTGGCCCAATGATAGGTGTAACTTCCGGCCATGGCTCCTGGTCTTAACCAATGATAAAAATATCCATATATATTGAAAATCACTTTATATATTAAAGGCTTTTTCAAGCTGCAACTTTCTCAGTTGCAGCTTGAAACTGATTAAACATTACCCTTTTCAATGTTTGATAATATACAAATCCTTTGTTGAGATAAAACCTCTTGGGTTTACATAAAATCCGCCAATATAAGGCTTAACCATTTTGGTATTTACAAAATAATAAACTGGAATAATAGGTGTATCTTTTGTTATGAGATCAAGTGCTTGCTGATAATCTTCTTGTTGATTCGTCTCGCCGGATTTTTTCACCCAATTATCAAAGTCTTTATTTGAGTATAATCCGCTATTATTAGAATGGTTTGATATAAAAACCCCCAGAAACGCCATCGGGCTATTATAATCACCAATCCACCCACTTCTTACCACATCGAATTTCCCCTGCTGCATATTATCCAGAACAACTTTCCATTCCTGATTTTGTAATGAAACATCGACACCAAGGTTCTTTTTCCACATAGAACTGGCCGCAATAGCGATCTTTTTATGCATTTCCTGAGTATTATAAAGAAGGTTAAATTTTAGCGGATTACCTTGCCCAAAACCCGCCTCACTCAATAATGCCTTGGCTTTATCAATGCGCTGCGCCTGTGTCCATGAAGCATAATCGGGTTGCTGTAAATTAAAACCCCCTGTATTTGGAGGAATGATGTTATATGCCGGTTTTTGCCCCTGCCCTAATACTTTGCCCGTGAGGATATCCCTATCCAAAGCCAAACTTAATGCCTGCCTTACTCTAATGTCATCAAAAGGAGGTTTTTTGTTATTGAATTCATAATAGTAAATGCTGGCTTTTGGTGAAACATGAACTTGATCGCCCAATGTTTTCTTGAGATGAGAAAATGAATCCAGAGGAATATTTTTGGTTATATCGATTTCACCCGCCAGATAACGGTTAAGTTCAGCTTTTTCTGAAACGAGGGTGAGATAAGTCACTTTATTAATCACGGTGTTTTTATCATCCCAATAGTGGGGATTTCTGACACCGACCACTTTTTCATTCACTTTCCAGTCAGATAATTTAAACGGCCCACTACTGACAAATACTTGTGGCTGAGTCCATTTATCACCATATTTTGTAACTGCTTTTTCACTGATCGGCACCATAACCGGATGTGCCACTATCTGTAAAAAATCGGCAACAGGTTTATCTAAGGTCACTTCTAGCGTGAAGTCATCCAATGCTTTTACGCCAAGTTCTTCCGCTTTTTTCTTTCCTGCCAGCACTTGGTTGGCATTCATTACAGAAGCGTTACCAAGATAACTGCCATAAGGTGAAATCACATCAGGACTCACCAAACGCCGCCAGCTAAATACCACATCATGCGCTGTAATGGGTGTGCCATCAGACCACTGATTCCCTTTTCTCAAATGGAAAACCCATGTTTGGTTATCTTTCGTTTCCCAGCGTTCTGCCAATCGGGGTGTGATACTGCCTTGATTATCGGTATAAACCAATCCGTCAAAAAAATCATGGATAATAGTGAATTCAACGTCGCTTTCAACTTTATGGACATCCAATGATGCCGGCTCTGCGCCATTGGCACGGACAATTTCCTGTTTATCTGCCAATTGAGTTCCTGCCGGAATGACGGCAGCATGGGATAACGCCATGCTGCCCAATATCATGGCAATTGAACAAGTTAATACCTGAATGGGTTTCTTTACCATAACGTTTATTTTCTTTTGTTCTATTTTGTTTTGTTTCATTTTTTCTCTCTACAATTTCAATCCATCATAATAAGAGCCTGCGGATACAGACTCTTTATCCGTTGCATCATTAATGTTGAATAATATATAGATCTTTTGTCGATATATATCCCATTGGATTTATATAAAAGCCGCCAACATAGGGTTTAACCAGTTTCACGTAGACATAATAATAGACAGGAATAACCGGCACATAGTGATTAAAAACATCACTCGCCTGTTGATAATATTTAAAATCATTCGTTTCTTTAGCTTTAAAAATAAGGTCGTCAAAATTCTTATTGTTATACTTCGGTATATTCAGCGTATTTTTAGTGGAAAATATATCTAAAAATGATATCGGGCTATTAAAGTCAGCTATCCATGTATATCTGACGATTTCAAAATTACCCTGATGCATCGTATCCAGCATCACTTTCCATTCCTGATTTTGCAAAACGACATTAACACCCAAATTTTTCTTCCACATTGCACTGGCAGCAATCGCGATTTTTTTATGTGATTCCAGCGTGTTATACAACAGGGTAATGGTAAGTGGATTGCTTTGATTAAACCCAGCCTCATTCAACAATCCTTTCGCTTTTGCGATGCGTTGTTCCTGTGTCCAGGAGGCATAGTCAGGTCGTTTGAAATCAAAACCGCCAATATCCGGTGGCAAAATATCATAGGCTGAAATCTGTCCATGCCCCAAAACTCTCTGTGAAATCACATCCCTGTCCAATGCCAGATTCAGCGCTTGTCTGACACGAACATCATTAAACGGCGGTTTTTCCATATTGAAAGCATAATAGTAAACAGCCAGCCCCGGAGAGATGTGAACTTGGTCGCCTAATTTCTGCTTGATAGATTGAAATGATTCCAGCGGGCCAGATCTGGCAATATCCTCTTCTCCGGACAAATAACGGTTTAAATCAGCCTTATCTGAGGTAATGGGAAGGTAAGTGACTTTATTAATGACGGTATTTTTGTCATCCCAATAATGGGGATTTCTGACGCCAACTAATTTTTCATTTACCACCCATTCGGATAAAGTAAATGGGCCACTACTGACAAAAGCTCCCAGCCGAGTCCATTTATCACCCTGTTTTTTCACCGCCTTTTCGCTAATGGGCACCAGAGTCGGATGCGTTAATGCCTGTAGGAAATAAGCTATCGGCTTTTCCAATTGTACTTCCAGCGTAAAATCATCCAGCGCTTTTACACCTAATTCTTCCGGTTTTTTCTTGCCCAGAAGAACATCATTTGCATTCACGACATGGATACTTTCGAGATAACTGCCATAAGGCGATATCGTGTCAGGCTCAACCAAACGCCGCCAGCTAAAGACCACATCATGCGCTGTGATTGGGGAGCCATCTGACCATTTCAGCCCTTTTTTCAGATGAAAAACCCATGTTTTGTTATCTTCCGTTTCCCAGCTTTCAGCAAGTCTGGGAATAATATTTCCTTTTTTATCGAAGTAGACCAACCCCTCAAAAAAGTCATGAATAATGTTAAATTCAACTTCACTTTCTGATTTATGTGGGTCAAGTGAGGCAGGTTCTGAGAAGTTATTGCGGACGATTTCCTGTTTATCTGCCAGCTTTGTTCCTTCCGGAACGACGGCCGCGTGGGATAAAGCTAAACTTCCCAAGGTAATAGCAACAGAATAGGACAAGGCTTTGAGGGTTTTATTGATTATGAGTTTTATTAAATGTGTTTGCATTTTATTTTCCTATTGTTGTTTTTATGATACGTGACTATTTCCTTATTTATCCTGATGAGTTAATAAAGCCTGTTAGTACAGGCTTTATTAGGTAAATCAATTAATGCTCGATGATATAAAGGTCTTTTGTTAAATATTCGCCCCTTACATTAATATCAAAACCGCCGACATAAGGCTTGACCATATTATGGTTAACGTAATAATAAACAGGCATAGAGGGAACTTCTGTTGTTAATATATCGGATGCTTTTTGATAATAATCCTTAGAACCAACCTCACTGGCTTTTGCCAAAATTTCATCAAACTTTTTGTTTTCATATTGAGATGTATTTTTGACTTGTCCAGTTGAGTACATAACTAGAAATGTCATAGGGCTATTATAATCAGCTCCCCATGCCCGCCGGATAACATCAAATTTCCCCTGATGCATATTATCTAACATCACTTTCCATTCTTGATTCTGCAAAGTTGCATTAACCCCAAGATTTTTTTTCCACATTGAACTTACAGCAATAGCCAATTTCTTATGCCCTTCTTGAGTATTATAAAGAAGGTCAAATTTTAGAGGATTATCTTTATTGAACCCTGCTTCATTTAATAACTCTTTTGCTTTAGCAATACGCTGTTCTTGAGTCCAAGAAGCATAATCAGGTTGTTTGAAATCAAAACCACCAATATTTGGCGTCAACATCGAATAAGCCGGTAATTGCCCCTGTCCCACTACTTTATCAACAATAATATCTCTATCGATGGCTAAAGCCAGTGCTTTCCTAACTCTGGCATCATCAAACGGGGGCTTTTTAGTATTAAATTCATAAAAATATACCGTTGATTTGGGCGAGATTTTCACTTCATCAGGCAATGATTTTTTCAATGACGGGAAGTCGTCGGTTGGAATAGTAAAAGTTATATCAATTTCTCCCGCCAGATAGCGGTTTAAATCGGCTTTTTCTGAAGACAGGGGAAGATAAGTAACTTTATTAATGACCGTATTTTTATCATCCCAATATTGAGGATTTCTGACACCGACCAAC
Organism: Xenorhabdus santafensis; assembly: GCF_033949405.1. Lineage (NCBI taxonomy): Bacteria > Pseudomonadati > Pseudomonadota > Gammaproteobacteria > Enterobacterales > Morganellaceae > Xenorhabdus > Xenorhabdus santafensis. The sequence continues at coordinate 37,480 of NZ_VCDN01000031.1, forward strand.
TTCTCATTGACGATCCATTCAGAAAGTTTATAAGGCCCGCTCCCTACAAAGTTCCCCACTCGTGTCCATCTATCACCATATTTTTTGACCGCTTTTTCACTGATAGGAAAGGTAACCTGATGACCCAACATTTTCAGGAAATCCCCAACAGGCCTATCTAATTTAATTTCCAGTGTAAAATCATCCAGCGCTTTTACCCCAAGTTCTTCCGGTTTTTTCTTACCTGTCAGAACATCTCCCGCATTCACGACTGCTGCATTTTCAAGATAGCTACCATAAGGGGAAACTGTATCTGGTTCAATTAACCGCCGCCAACTGAATACCACATCATGGGCCGTAATGGGGGAGCCATCTGACCATTTAATATCTTTTTTTAAATGAAATATCCATGTTTTATTATCACTGGTTTCCCAACGCTCTGCTAATCTTGGCTCAATTTCCCCCTTCTTATTAACACTGACTAAACCTTCAAAAAAATCGCTGATAATATGAAATTCGACGTCACTCGACACTTTATGAACATCCAATGAAGCAGGTTCAGAACCATTATTACGCACCAGTTCCTGCTTCGCGGCAAGTTTTGTGCCGGGAGGAACAACGGCCGCATGGGATACTGCGATATTTCCTATTATCAATGCAATGGCGCAAGAGAGTCGTTTTATTTTTTTGCTCGTGGTTATTGTTCTCATTACTTTCTGCATTTTAATGCTCTCCATCATTATTTTTAGTATTAAAGGTATATTTGCATTCAGTGTTTAATGACATACAGCTCTTTTGTGAAAACATATCCTCTTGGATCGACATAAAACCCACCAATGTAAGGCTTAACCATTTTGGCATTCACATATGAATAAATAGGAATAATTGGTGCATCGTGGGTCACGATATCCAATGCTTGCTGGTAACTGGATTTATTATTGGTTTTTCCGGCATCCGCTACCAACTCATCAAATTTTTTATTTGAATAAAGAGATGAATTTTGTGTATGGCCTGTTGTGAAAATATTGAAAAATGTCATCGGGCTATTATAGTCTGCAATCCAGCCATATCTGGCAATTTCATAATTCCCTTGATATTTATTATCCAACAAGACTTTCCACTCTTGATTTTGCAACGTAGCATCAACGTCCAAATTCTTTTTCCACATGGAACTGATTGCAATCGCCAGTTTTTTATGAGATTCCATCGTGTTATACAACAGATTAAATTTAAGCGGATTATTTTTATTAAACCCAGCGTCGTTTAATAATTCTTTGGCTTTTGCAATACGTTGCTCTTGTGTCCAAGAAGCATGTTCCGGCTGTTGAAAAGAAAAGCCGCCAATAATAGGTGGAAGCAGGGTATAAGCCGCTTTTTGGCCTTGCCCTAACACTTTATCGGCAATCACTTCCCGGTCAATGGCTAAATTCAGTGCCTGCCTCACCCTGACGTCATTGAATGGCGGTTTTTTTGTGTTAATTTCATAATAGTAAGTGGAGAGTTTAGGAGAGATATTGACTTGATCTGGGTATTTTTTCTTTAATGCTGCAAAGGAATCCAAGGGAATGGTCAGGGTAATATCAATTTCACCTGCCAGATAACGATTTAAATCTGATTTATCAGATACTAGCGCCAGATAAGTAACTTTATTAATAACGGTATTTTTATCATCCCAATATTGCGGGTTTCTAACCCCGACCACTCTCTCATTAATCACCCATTCAGATAATTTAAATGCCCCACTGCTAACAAAGTTTTCCGGCCTTATCCATTTATCGCCATATTTTTTTACAGCATTTTCGCTTACCGGCACTGTGCTGGGATGAGTCAGCATCAGCAAAAAGTCCCCGACAGGCTTATCTAATTTTACTTCCAGTGTAAAATCATCCAACGCCTTCACTCCAAGCTCTTCCGGTTTTTTCTTACCTTGCAATACATCATCGGCATTGACCACTGACGCATTCACAAAGTAATTACCATAAGCTGCGCCGGTTGCTGGGTCGATTAAACGCCGCCAGCTAAAGACCACATCATGGGCAGTAATCGGCGAACCATCAGACCATTTCGCGCCTTTTCTCAGGTGAAAGACCCAGTTTTGGTTGTCACTCGTTTCCCAGCTGGTTGCCAGCCTTGGTCTGATTTCACTTTTTTGATCGAGATAAACCAAACCATCAAAGAAGTCACTGATAATATTAAGTTCAGTATCACTTTCAACTTTATGCACATCCAAAGAAGCCGGTTCTGAGCCATTATTTCTTACAATTTCCTGTTTTTCAGCTAGTTGTGTTCCTTCTGGCACAACCGCTGCGTAGGATAATGAAACATTTCCCCACATTAATGCAATGACACAAGATAATAGTGTTATTTTTTTATCATTTATTATTTTATTATTTATTGCTTTCCGCATATTTCATTACCCCACAATTGTATTTATTTCTATTTATCTAAAGAGCAATCTAGTTAGTCGTACGTTTAAATTCATTTATGTTCTCCCCGCGACGCGGGGAGAACATAAGCTGCTTCCTGCAATTTGAAGTTAATTATGCATAATCCATCAAATCATCAGAGCCTGATAAAACAGGCTCTGTTTTTTAGTGCTTAATAATATAGATATCTTTTGAGGATATATAATCCATTGGGCTTGCATAAAACCCACCGACATACGGCTTAACCATGCGATTAATAACATAATAATAAGCAGGAATTACCGGCATATCATTATTGAAAATATCCATCGCTTTTTGGTAATAAGCCGGGTCATTGGTTTCGCCCGCTTTAATTACCATCTGGTCAAAATCACGATTGGCATATTGCGGCATGTTCTGGCTGCTGCCGGTCAGGAAAGTATCCAGAAAAGACATCGGACTGTTGTAGTCTGCCGTCCAAGCGTACCTGACTACATCAAATTTGCCCTGATGCATATTATCCAGCAGTACTTTCCACTCTTGGTTCTGCAAGTTAGCCTGAACACCGAGGTTTTGTTTCCACATGGAAGTGACCGCAATCGCCAGTTTTTTATGCGACTCCTTCGTATTGTAAAGCAAGTCAAACTTAAGAGGATTTTTCTCGTTAAATCCTGCTTCATTCAGCAGTTCTTTGGCTTTTTGTATTCGCTGTGCCTGTGTCCATGATGCAAATTCTGGCGGGGTTAATGTTATCCCGCCGATATTGGGAGGAAGAACATCGTAAGCAGGCAATTGCCCCATGCCAAATACTTTATTGGCAATCACGTCTCTGTCGATGGCAAGGCTCAATGCCTTTCTGACTCTGACATCATTAAATGGCGGTTTTTGGGTATTGAAGGCGTAATAATAGGTACTTAGCATCGAATCGATATGAACCTGACTGCCCAACGATTTCTTCAATGATGCAAAGGAATCCAGAGGAATGGTAAAAGTAATATCTATTTCCCCTGCGAGGTAACGGTTTAAATCTGATTTTTCCGAGACGATAGAAAGATAAGTGACTTTATTAAGTACGGTATTGGCATTATCCCAATAGTGCGTATTTCTGACGCCTATCACGTATTCATTCACTCGCCATTCGGACAATTTGAATGCACCGCTGCCGACAAACGTATTTGGATGCGTCCATTTATCGCCGTATTTCTGTACAACCTTTTCACTGATTGGTACTAACGTCGGGTGGGTCAGCATCTGCAAGAAATAGGCGACAGGCTTATCGAGTTTGACCTCTAAAGTAGAATCATTCAGCGCCTTGACACCCAGCTCTTCCGCTTTCTTCTTGCCTGCCATGATTTCGCTTGCGTTGACGACATGGGCTGTACCAAGGTAACTGCCATAAGGCGAACCCATTTCTGGATCAAGCAAGCGTCGCCAACTGAATACCACATCCTGAGCCGTAATCGGTGTGCCATCAGACCATTTCGCGCCTTTTCTTATATGAAAAATCCATGTTTGGTTATCATTGGTTTCCCAGCGTTCCGCCAAACGAGGAACAATCTTGCCTTTATTATCGGTGTAAACCAGGCCATCAAAAAAATCATGGATAATATTCAGCTCAACGTTACTTTCGACTTTATGGACATCCAAAGAAGCCGGAAAAGTCCCGTTGTTACGCACAAGCTCCTGTTTCTCAGCCAATTGAGTGCCCGGCGGAACGACTGCCGCATAAGAGGGTGCAATATTGATTAATAATATTCCCAACGAACAGGTGAGAATTTGGGTGAGTTTGTTTTTAAGCAAACCCGCCATAATTTTATTCATGCTTTAAATCTCCATTATTTACTATTTTTATTATTACATTACGCGACCATATTGATTAAATTTGCTAGTTCAATTAAATTTATTAAGTAATAAGAGCCTAATGTAACTGGCTCTTATTATTGATTGAATTAATGTTTTATAACGTAAATATCTTTTGTTCGGATAGTTCCCCGCGAATCAATATTCGCACCTTTCACGTAGGGTTTAATTAATTTGGGTCGAACATAGTAATAAACCGGAATGGCAGGCATATCTTGATTGAGAATATCAATGGCCCGTTGATAATCAGCCGGGTCGTTAGTTTCATCTGCTTTTAACGCCCACTTATCAAATTCCTTATTTTGATATCTCATATGGTTATTGGTATTTCCTGACGTAAAAATATCAAAAAAGCTGGTCGCATTATTATAATCCGCATTCCATCCATATCTCGTTAGCTCATAATTACCTTGAGCCGTACTGTCAGTCTGTGTTTTAGTTTCTTGATTTTGTAACGTTACGTCTACACCCAAATTTTTTCGCCATATCGAACTGGCAGCAATGGCAATCTTTTTATGGGTATCTGCTGTGTTATACAACAGGGTAAGCTTAAGTGGATTTTTTTCATTAAACCCAGCTTCATTCAGTAACTCTTTCGCTTTTGCATTACGTTGCTCTTGTGTCCAAGACGCATATTCAGGATGTTTTAAATAAATCCCACCAATGCCGGGCGACACTACATCATAAGCCGGCTGTTGGCCATTTCCCAATACCTTGTCAGTAATAATGTTCCGGTCTACGGCTAATGCCAGCGCTTGCCTGACCCGCACATCATCAAACGGCGGCTTTTCAAAATTGAACAAATAATAATAAACGCTGGATACAGGTCTGACATGGAGCTGATCGCCATATTTCTCTTTAATCAGCGGCAAAAACTCTGGTGGCCCGCCATTGGAGATATCCATCTCTCCGGTCAGATAACGGTTAAAATCCGCTTTATAATCCGACAAGGGCAAATAAGTAACTTTATTAATAACGGTGTTTTTATCATCCCAATAATAAGGGTTTCTGACACCGACAATTTTTTCATTCACCACCCACTCAGAAAGTTTGAAGGGGCCATTACTGACAAAATACTGGGGCTGTGTCCATTTAGTTCCGTATTTTTTGATTACTCGCTCATTGACCGGAGACATGGCTGCATGTGCCATCATTTGCAGAAAACCCGCTTTAGGCCTTTCCAGAGTAATTTCTACCGTTGCGTCATCCAGTGCTTTTACGCCCAGCTCTTCCGGTTTTTTCTTGCCTGACAGAACTTCATTTGCATTAATAATCTTGGCTTGGCTCAAATAACTGCCATAAGGAGAAATAGTGTCTGGTGTGACCAACCGCCGGAAAGAAAAGACCACATCATGCGCTGTAACAGGTGTGCCGTCAGACCATTTGGCCTCTTTTCTTAAATGGAAGATCCATGTTTTACCTTCTTTATTTTCCCAACTCTCGGCTAATGCCGGGATAATATTCTCGTCTTTATCGGTATCCACCAAGCGCTCAAAAAAATCCTGCAAAATATCAAATTCAGAGCTGCCATCAGATTTCTGGGGATCTAAAGAGCCGGGTTCGGCAAAGTTATTGCGGGTGATTTCTTGCTTATCAGCTAATTGAACATTGGGTGGAACTACTGCGGCATAAGATGATGTTATACTTCCCAGTATCAGACTGATAGAACAGGTTAATATTTTGGTAGTTTTATTTTTTATTATCCTGACCAACATTTTTTTCATGTAAGTTATCTCCATAACTGTTTTTTTATTAAACAATAATTACATATCTCACTATCACCATATAATCGTCACGAATGAAAACACTACTAATACGCGTAATATCTTTTATTAAATTGAATCCATCTAACAATTGAAACAATTTAATTATTTAATAATTCATGGAACTATTAAATAATAAGTGCAACGCATCAGGTTAGCGTTGCACTTATTTCTTTTCTCTATATTCAGAAAATCGAGGTAAAACGCCTGCTACAGTATCTTTGATCTATTTGATTTAGCTACCGTAGACTACGTTATCTTTTACCAAGGTCACATTATTTAGATCCGAGATCAATAATTCTGTCTTGCTTCGGGTAACGAATCGGCGATTTTTCCTTGAAGTATTTCACCACTGCATCCACATCCGGCACGCTATATACCGGATCTGTTCCCTCTTTAAATACCGAGAAATTACTGCCGCCCGTTGCCAGATATTCATTCGCCGCCACGCGGTATTTCGCGTTCATGTCGACAGGCTTTCCGTTGATTTTCATTGAGCCGGCAACAACGCGCTGGCCCGCAGGTTTGGTGCTGCCCCATGAATATTGGAAGCTGTGCGACACCTGCAAGACTTGCGGACGACTACGATCCCATTGCTGCTCCAGCAGCCGCTTGATCTGTTCCCCGGTCAATGTCTTGGTAACCATCATGTTGGAAAAAGGTTGAACCGTGTAAATCGCGTTATAGGTGACATTCCCTGCATCCATCGGCGCACGGATCCCTCCGCTGTTAACAAACGCTATCTGGGCTCCGCCATCTGCTTTAGCCGTTGTTGCATATAAATGGGCATCTGCGATCACTTTACCCAATGCGGATTCTCCTCCTGCATTGGTTTCTTTGGTCAGATTGCTTTCCAGTTTGCCGATCACACGGTTTGCCAGCGGAGTCGCTATTTTTTCATAGGATGAGAGCAATTCTGTGATTTTGGGATCTTTGGCATATTTACGGTTATCAACCCAGATATTTTTGGCTTTGAAGCCCACCACATCTTTTGTCGTTTTATCCAGTTTGAGATCCAATTGAGTCAGCAACACGCCATTGGACTGGGCAGAAGTCACGGATTTGCCATTAATCACGCAGTTATAAGCCTGATGAGTATGCCCGCTAATAACAAAATCCACTTCTTTATCAAGATGATTGACGATGTCCAATATCTTACCCGTCACATCATTACAGGCGTTGACGTCGATTTTTCCGCCATCACGTTTCTGCGCCGCACCTTCGTGGATCAAAACGCCTATCGCTCTCACGCCTTTTTTCTGCAATTCCGGCACCAGCGCATTGATGGTTTTAACCTCGTTGGAGAAAGTCAGCCCGGCAGTGCCTTGTGGCGTGACGATGGCAGGTGTGCCTTCCAACGTCAATCCGATAAAAGCAACCGGGATCCCATCAAACTTTTTAATGACATATTCAGGGAAAAGTGTTTTACCCGTTTCATTAACGGTGACATTGGCGGACAAATATTGGAAAGCCGCCCCCTTGAACGGTTTTGGCCCCTGACAACCGGTTATCGGATGGCAACCCCCATTTTGCTTGCGCAGCAACTCTTCCTTGCCTTTATCAAACTCATGGTTACCGACAGATGTTGCATCCAGCCCGGCAAGAGACAATGCTTCAATACTTGGCTCATCATGGAACATGGAAGAAAGCAGCGGGCTGGCGCCGATGAGATCCCCTGCGGCCACAACGATGTTATTTGGATTTTCTTGTTTCAACTCCTTAATCATCGTCGACATGTATTCAATGCCGCCCGGCTGATTGGGGCCGGGGGCTTTCAAAGCGCCATGAAAATCATTCAATCCCAGCACACGGACATCCACGACATTTGCCGGATCAAATGCAGAAGTAGAATCAGATGCAGGTTTGGTGGCACATCCTGCCAATATTGCTGCGCCGATCGCAATCGGAAGTAATTTATATTTACTCAGTAGGTTATTTTTATAATTCATTTTGTTATCTCTCAATGCTCGGGTTTCGGACAATCAATGACTTCAAAATTCTTGCTATAGCAGATATAGAATTCGTTACGGTTAATCTGAATATATTTGTCTTTTAATGCAGGATTATGCTGTTTGAGGAATTGGATCAGCTTTTTATTCGATAGCCTGTCTTCCGGCAGAACCAAACGGCTGAAGAGTTCCTGCTGTTTGCTGAAAAAGTTTTCGGCTGTATCGAAAGCGCAGGCGCCGTGTTTTTCCCACTCCGCTTGCAGTAAATCGATGCCGGGAGAGCTACACAGATAAGGTTTGATGATCCGGTAATCTAGCGCTGGCAAATCGCCTTTGCACAAACGGGGGTGTTTACGAATTTCTGACCAGTCGCGGCACTCTTGCATGGATTTTCCATCACAGGTTTCCGCCCAAAGCCCATGCAAAATCCAGCTAAATTTATTGTCGGAGAAACATTGCAGTGCGAGTTTGTCGTGTTCGCGTTGGGCTTGTTCCTTATGCCCTTCGTCCTCAAGGCGTTTTATTTCTTTCTTTTTGTGGGCACAAAATGCAGGTGAGTAGTTAATGGCCAGCTTAAAGTAATCGGTCGATGCCTTGTCATTCTGGCCGAAGTGATCCGTTTTGGCATCGTAATCGTAATTGATTGTCGGATGCTCCGGCACACTACAAGAACCGCCCTGCTCCAACTTGACGTGTTCCCGCGAAGTGACGTTGGTTTCTGGAGGAGAAGCACACCCTACAGTCATGGATGCCAGAACAAATGGCAATAATTTTAGAAAATGCCCAGGTTTTAAGAAATGCATAAAATAAATCCGTTTTCAGTTCAGTCAGTTGCCTGCCCCATAAGAGCAGGCATTAAATTAATACAAAGGATTCAGGTTTATTTTTTCTCTGTCAGGTCTAACTGGTAGATAGCAAAACCGATATCATCATTTTTCAGGTATTTCACCGGATATTGGGCGTGTTCTTTGATAAATTTCGCCGCTTTTTCTGATGGTGAAGTTTCGAAACGAATATCCAGTTTTTTATCCGTCTTGATTGGCAGGAATGACCAATTGTTTGCAGCCTGAGTTGATACAACGCCTTTCTTTTTAGTCACTCTGGAAATATAAGAAGCCAGAATGGTGCGGTTTTCATCCGGTGAAGCGAATGCGATGTGATCTTCGCCGGTTCCTGCGAATTTCCCGCCGTAACCACGGTAATTATTGGTGGCAATCAAGAAAGTGGCTTTCGGATCAATTGGTTTGCCCTGATAGGTCACGTTCTTGATGCGGTTGGCATCTTTATGGACAAGCTGGCAATCGGTGTCATATTTTGCCGGCTGGGTGAGATCTATCTTATAGTCAACCCCGCTGATAGTGTCGAAATTATAGGTGCGGAAACCATCCCAGTTCAGCAGTTCCTGTGGCTTAGTGGAATTAGGGTCGATCTGGTTAAACATGCCCGCAGAACATTCCAGCCATTCAACAACATCAGCCCCTGTTGCTTTCACGACCACCAACGTATTCGGGTAAAGATACAGATCCGCAGCGTTGCGGAAAGTCAGATCACCTTTTTCAACTTCCACAAAATCAGCCGGTGCGTTTTTGCGCCCGCCCGCCTTGAAAGGTGCTGCCGCAGCCAGAACAGGAATTCCTTCCAGATTCGGATCACCCTGAACAAAGCGTTTGGTGTAATCAACCTGCGCATCGTTGACAATTTGAACCGTTGGATCACTTTGGATCAACGCCAGATAGCTGTACATGTTGGCAGAGGCTTTACCGATAAATTTGCCGACGAAATCACGGGTTCCCTGATGATCTTTGTCGATAATCGTTGCCAGTTTACTGTCACGCTCAACCAAGGCCTTTTTGTGAGCTTTATCGTAAATAGGACGGGCTTCTGCTTTAGCTGATTCGACTTTCCATGTACCGCTGTCGTTGTTGATAACCATATCAACCACGCCCAGATGATCGCCCCATTGCCCCGGCATCACAGCAGGAATGCCATTGACTGTACCATTGGCAACATCAACACCTTTTACATCAGCATACTCTTTGCTTGGGAATACCCCATGTGCATGGCCGAACATGATGGCATTAATGCCGGGCACTTCGCTCAGGTAGTAAACTGAGTTTTCTGCCATCGCCTTGTAAGGCTCTTGGGAAAAACCAGAGTGCGGAATGGCAATAATCAGGTCTGCACCCTCTTTTTTCATCTGGGGAACGAATTTTTTAGCGGTTTCGGTAATGTCATTAACAACCACTTTGCCATCCAGATTCGCTTTGTCCCAAATACTGATTTGTGGCGGAACAAAACCGATATAGCCAATCTTGATGGTGTGCTCTTTTCCATCCCGATCTTTTACTGGGGTATCAACGATGATATAAGGTGTGAAGTAGTTTTTGCCGGTTTTGGCATCCATGATATTGGCATTGATATAAGGGAATTTAGCCCCTGCAATGGCCTTTTTCAGGTATTCCAGCCCAAAGTTGAATTCATGGTTGCCAAAGTTACCTACCGTGTAACCCATCGTATTCATCAGTTGGTGGGCTGGGTGAACATCCCCTTCTTTCAGCCCTTTCGCTGCCATATAATCCGCCAGCGGGCTGCCTTGGATCAGGTCACCGTTATCCACCAAAATTGCGTTGGTTGCTTCACCCTTCGCTGCCTTAATCAAGTTAGCAGTACGAACCAAACCAAACTGTTCAGTGGATTTATCTTTAAAGTAATCGAAATCGATCAGGTTGCTGTGAATATCTGAGGTTTCCATTACCCGCAAATCAACTGTTGCCGCATTCACATTGAATGCCACCAACATTGCCAATGTCGATACTTTCAATACATTCTTCATCATGCTATCCCCTTTTATGCCCCTTATACTTTTCGTTTCTCAAGTGACCGCCTTATTGGCGGCACCTTGAAATCCATTGGGTATCTAGAATTTTGCTTAAAAAGTCAAACGAGCCCCTGTTCCCAGAATGGACTGTTTTTTGTCTTTGTACGCTGGATTGTCACTACGGGCATCATCATATGCCGTTTCAACAAACAGGAGCAGTGTATTGTACTTGGAAACTGCAAAACGTTTATCTAAACCAACCGTATAAGTTTGTTTTTTATAGTTAAATGTATTGGCATCGCCATCACGCAGGTAATATCCCGCGTACATGCCACTTCCCTTCTGATCCCAATGCCATTTCATACCTAAACCGTATAGATTGGCTTTCCAGTCACCTTTGACAGATTTGCTTTGCAGCTTTTCCCCACTTTCTTCTTTGTACACTGAACTCGAATTATTGGAGCGAGCCATGCCGTAGTCCAAACCAATGGAGAATTCACGGCCCGGGAAGTAATATTCCACCCCAAATGCCAACAGGCTATCCTGTGGTGAATTCAGCCCTGCATCCCGGCCGATTTTTTCTTTGCTGTCTTCTTGTGCAGTGTCTGCTTTGAGCTGTTTTCTGCGTTCTCCGGTAGCCTGCGAATAACCGGCACTGGCAGATAAGCCAAAATCAGATTTATAGAAACCAACGATTGAGTATGCGTGACGGATGTCACCGTGGATGCGTTCTTTATCATCACCGGATTTGCCGCTGTAAGTAGCAGCAAGGTGGAAACCGTTATAACTATTGGTTTGTACGAAAATGGTTTGTGGCAAGCGGGTCAGAAAGTTATTTTTGCCCACCCCTTTGCCGTCATAACCGGTCGAGCGGTTCAGTACATCACCGAAATAAAAAACGCCGGTGTTGCCATAGCCGTAGCTCGATTTTTTCACCCAATCGATGGGAATATAAGTGCGGCCTACCCGCATTTCACCAATGCCATCATAAGAGGCGCCGATATAACCGACACGGTTATACATTTCAAAGCTCGTTCTGTCATTTTCGCTGTTGGATTTTTGTGTATCAGATCCCCACTCCATTTTGCCGAAAACTTTAACGTCCGGAGTCAATTTATAGCTGGCACCAACACCTATACGGCTGCCATCATCTTTGATTCGGATATCCTTATCTTCACTGGTAACGGTTGTTTTCATACGAAATTGCCCCGTCAGATCCACCTTGCCGCCATTATCGTTGTACACGGTGACTGCATTCGCAGTGCCGGACATAACCAATAATCCAATTAAAACAGCCAACGGCTTCATATTTTTCACCATAATAAATACACCATCAAATATTAAATTTAATAATTTGATTTTCTTTCAGGCAAAAAAACGTCCTATCACAGAATTAACTGCAATATATTGAGGGCAATAAATACCCATCACGATTTTTGCCAAAAGAAAATCGTTCACAAAAATGACAAATTTTGAATGCTAGTTAAAATTATCTTTTTTCTATTACCGCTTCCCGTTGAGAGTGTTATCAACACCAATAAGGTGTAAAAATCAAAATGAAGTGTGACAATATTCTGTTTTATTTTTAGGCCAAGGGGATGCCGGAAGAATTAAGCTAAATTCCTCTGTCTTCCTGCATTTAGTTCATTGCATTCACTAATAATAACCTAAAAAAACTTTATTTTTCGTGAAGAAATGCACATTAACAGAAATATATAGATGAATCATTACAATACTACGTGATAATCATCACAAAAATCCGCTTAGGATGCTTTTTAGGCTATAGACACATTTACCGAAAAACTCAATATCTATTATTTATTGCACTATTAAAAATACATTCATTGAGAATATTTATTCCATTTAACTTTTTTATTTATTTAATCAAATCTCTTTTTTAAACCTGAAGAATAAATAAATTTAAAGTTAACTGCGGCATTTCAATCGTTAATAAATAAATATTATTTTTGAGTAAGAAAAATAAGTTCAATATAAATATCACGAATGAGTTACTTTATTGTTCCTACTATTACGCGTAACATGAAAGTGAAGTTAAATGATAAGATTGTAAATTTAGCTTAAGTCAATAATTAATAAATGCTAAGTTCAGTGCCAGATAGAGAAAAAAGAAAGAGAAAAGAAACAATTGCCCAAATTATCTGCAACAATAATGGGTTAAAGAAGCCAGTTTTTATCATGATTATTCATATTTCAAGTTGTGGCCTTACAGATGATTTAACCCAGCACCGCGTCAATGATTCTACACCTGCCGTTTTCCCAAGTAGCAGCTTTATGAGCTGCGTCTTGAAATTCATTGGGTATCTATTGCACACAACTTGAAATTTATCGGATAAGAATTAACCCCGTTTACTGCTGAGGCCACAGCCACGCAGCACCACGCACGCCGCTGGAATCACCATGCACTGCTTTTCTGATAGGTGTGGCGCACTCACCGCCAAAAACCCATTCCTTAACTAAATCCGGCAAGGTTTGGTAAAGACGATCAACATTACTCATGCCGCCACCCAGAACAATGACATCCGGATCGAGCAGATTAATCACCTGTGCCAAAGCCCGTGCCAAACGTCTTTCATAGCGGCGCATAGCTAATTCTGCGAATTCCTCTCCTTGATTCAGGGCTTCCACGATTTCATGACCTTTTTTACGCTCCCCGCTTAAACGGAAGTAATCTGTCATGAAGCCGGTTCCGGAGACAAAGATTTCCGCGCATCCCGGTTTACCGCAATAGCAGGGAACTTCTGCCTGATATTGCCTGTCCTCTTCATCCATCCACGGCAGCGGGTTATGCCCAAATTCCCCAGCCAATCCGTTTCCTCCGGAATGAACCTTGCCATTAAAAGCAATCCCGGAACCACAGCCGGTTCCAATGATAACGGCAAATACCATTGGGCGCCCGGCACCGGCACCATCTGTGGCTTCCGATACAGCCAAGCAATTGGCGTCATTGGCGATCCGGACTTCGCGGCCCAATAATGCCGCAATATCTTTATCCAATATTTGCCCATTCATCCAAACCGAATTCGCATTTTTCACTTTTCCATTAAAAGGTGAAATAGCGCCAGGTATACCAATTCCCACCGTACCCCGCTGCCCTGTTGCCAGCTCTGCATCGGAAACCAGCCCAACTATGGCCGCCAATGTCTGCTGATAGTCATTACGGGGAGTATCTACCCGTTTACGAAATAATTCTTCACCCTGATCGCCCAATGCGATCACTTCAATTTTAGTTCCGCCGAGATCAACACCTATACGCATAACTTACCTTTTCTATTTTGGCTTTTTACAGTCAGGAGGATAATTTTTTATTTTATGAAAATGGCAAAGTTATTATACCCAATGGATTTCAAGTTGCATCGCGGCGGCAAGGTAACTTAAGGGATTAAGGGATATATGAAATTGATTAAGTTCTAGGGCTTCGTCACATCATTCGTTATCATGCATCCTTATGTTTTAAAATGACCTTTGTCACCATGCGCAACAATATAGGGTAACTGCATGTTATGGTTCAAAAATTTAATGATTTACCGTTTAAACCGAGAAATATCTCTTTCTGCGGATGAACTGGAAAAACAATTAAGCCCATTGGCATTCACCCCGTGTGGCAGTCAAGATATGATGAAAACTGGCTGGGTTTCTCCGATGGGTTCCCACAGCGAAGCGCTGACCCATGCTTCAGGCAACCAAATCCTGATCTGCGCGCGCAAAGAAGAAAAAATGCTGCCTTCTCCTGTAATCAAACAAGAATTACAGGCCAAAATAGCCCGCCTGGAAGGTGAACAGCACCGCAAGCTGAAAAAAACAGAAAAAGATTCACTGAAAGATGAAGTGATACACACTCTGTTGCCAAGGGCATTCAGCCGTTTCAGTCAAACTTATATCTGGATCGATACCGTCAATAGCCTGATCGTTGTTGATGCCGCCAGTGCAAAACGTGCTGAAGATAATTTGGCCCTGCTGAGGAAAACATTGGGATCATTACCCGTCGTTCCTGTGGCATTCACCGATCCCATTGAGCTGACTTTAACCGAGTGGGTACGCTCCGGTAATTTGCCTGCGGGTTATGATCTGATGGATGAAGCTGAACTGAAAGCCATTCTGGAAGGCGGCGGTGTTATCCGCTGCAAAAAACAGGAACTGGTATCAGACGAAATTGCGACACATATTGAATCAGGCAAGTATGTCACCAAACTGGCGCTGGATTGGGAAGAGCGTATCCAGTTTATGCTGTCAGATGATGGCTCTTTCAAGCGCATTAAATTCAGTGAAACTCTGCGTGAGCAAAACGATGATATTGATCGTGAAGATTTAGCTCAACGATTCGATGCCGATTTCACCTTAATGACCGGTGAATTAAGTGCATTAATCAAAAACACCATTGAAGCGCTGGGCGGCGAAGCAGAAAAGTGATAAAACTGAACGGAACTGCCTGCAATGGTGATATACATTGAGGCAGTTCGCAGTTCAAAGAAATAACACTTACTGTTTTTCAGTTGCCTGATAGTAGCATCGCTATCTCAATTAGAAGCGGTAAATTAAACCAACCCCGAATACGTCATCAACACCCAGCTTTGTTTTTTTGGTGAAATCATTATCTTTCAGCAAGTTGAATTGATATTCAGCATAAGAGCCCATATTTTTATTGAAATCATAGAAGGCGCCCACTGAAACATACTTCACTAAATCTTCAGAACTCTTGGCAGTCAGCATGCTCTTATCAGCCAAGTCTTTGCCCAGATCTTTACCTTTGGAGTAAACAAAACCAATGGATGGACGCAGGCCAAAATCAAACTGATATTGAGCGGTTAACTCAATGTTTTGCGTTTTGTTGGCAAACATGGCGTGATTGTTTATAGACTTACCAAATCGGGTTAAGTTATGAGCTTCACCATACATGGCCGCCAGATAAACGTTATTTTTGTCATACTTGGCAGTCACAAGCCATGCTTCCGCTTTATTCCCTTTGGCAAGTACGCCAACACCTGTCGTTGTAGCAGTACTTTTTATACCAAATTTCTGTGCTGTGGTGCGGTTCGAGTTACCGTATGACGCGCCGACATTGAAACCGTTGCCTAAATCATAGGTACTGGAAAGGGCGAAACCATCTCCGTTCTGTCTGGCAACATCATCACGACCATTTCTGGTTCCGCTGTCATTTTTTGCTTGGTACTGCAAGGCAAAATTAAGGCCATTCACCAAACCAAAAAAGTCAGTATTGCGGTATGTCAACAACCCTGTCGAACGCCCCATCATGAAGTTGTCGGTTGCCGCCATGGAATCGCCGCCAAATAATGGCAATGCATCTGTAAATGAGTTGCCATCATAAACCACACCCATATTACGGCCATAATCCAGTGAACCATAGTTACCGAATTTAAAACCGGCGAAAGCATAGCGAGTTCGGGTATTTTGACCGCTTTCTACCTCAATTCCATTTGCCCCCATGTTGAACTCCCAGCGACCATAACCGGTCAGTTTGTCCGTAACTTGGGTCGAACCTTTAATCCCTATACGAGCAACAGAACCATCACCTGCATCTGACTTAGATTTAGAAAACGTTCTTTGAGCTTCTGCTTTTCCATATAAATCAATTTTATTACCATCTTTATTATAAACTTCAGCAGCATTTGCTGCCCCAGTAATTAAAAGTACCGGAAGTGCCATTGCTATTGCGTTGTGCTTTATCATTATCATGATCCTCATGAGTTTTGTTATTTTTCGCCACCGCCAAAAGACGCAAATCCCAAAAAATTTCTGAGATAAATAATCAGGTGAGCGGAGTGATTTTTTACATGAACCCGTTACCAAAATGTTAAATTTGTAACAAGCAATGAGGATACTAAGTTTTAAACAGACCTTTTGCTAACAAAAATTGACAAAACATTGGCTAAAAGTGCCATCCTGTGAAGGAGGTCACACACTAGATATAAATCTAATAATCAAATAGTATTAAATATCACAATAGCTTATTTAAAACGGTAAGTTATATATTTAAAGCAATAGGTTATATTTTTTGAAAATATAGATTAAATTCCCGATAAATTATAATTTAAGGCAATACATTAATTTTCATTTATATTTTTACCACTATCAATAATGGATAGAGTTATAATAATTTATCGATATCATTGACAAGAACCTTTTAATTTTGTATTTGGTGAAACGAGATTTATTTATTTCATTTAACTTTAAATCAGTAATTTCTCTTTCTTAATGGAATAAGGCCACTGCGGTACAAATTTTAACAACTCATAAGGTGCTAAAATGGCAGAAAATCATTCACGTCCACGGGGCCGCCCCACGATTCCAGAGCAAGAAATACGTCAGAAAATTCACGAGGTCACTCTTTTACTTCTTATCAATCAAGGGTATAGCAAAACAACCATGGATGTGGTCGCCAAAAAAGCCGGCATTGCCAAAAAGACGCTTTACCGTTTTGTCAAAAACCGGGAAGACTTGATGGAACAAGTTGTCATGCGCTGGACAGGCAATGTTGTTCCCGTTATGGGAAAAGCAGCCAATAATTTTCGGCAAGTTATAAAATCATTGAAATTATATTTGGCTGAAATAGCAGGCCGGACATTATCCTCTGATGCTGTAGGTTTATTTAAATTATTACAGTCTGACTTTCCCTGTCGGGCAACATTGCTGGAAAAATACCAAAAAAGCAATATTGAAAACAGTCAAAAGACACTGGCTAATTGGCTAGAACAACAATATAAACAAGGGTTACTGAAAAAAATGGATTTTCATATTTTAAGTAATCTTTTAATATCAATGGTTATTGCTGAACCGCTCCGGCAAATGGCTTTGGGTCTTCTTCCCCCGCTGCCAGAAACAGATATCACGCCCCGTATTACTGCTGCACTGGCATTGCTTGAACACGGGATTATAGAAAAATAAAAGTAACAAGAAGTTATGGTGCAGTAATAACATAAAGAAAGCTTCGTTATTTTCTGGCTAGCTTATTTTATAAAATCATATAATCACCGTAGAACGGTAAACTGGCGCTGATGAAATTAAATTTTCAGCGCCTTCTCTATACGCAATGGATTTCAAATTTCATCGCGGCGGCAAGGGAGAACATCCCTGAGAACATAGATAACCGTATGTTTATAAAAACGGTGGCCGGAGTGAGCGAACGTAGCCAATAAAGAGGCCGTTTGAAAGACGAAATGCATAATAATGAGAACGACAACATGAAATATTCCTTCCCGTCCCTATTATTCATGGCTGCCTTAAGTTGCAGTTTCCCATCAATTGCAATTTCTACCGAGCATCTGCTTTTGATGCCGTGGCCGCAGCAAGTCTCAGTGCAGCAGGGCCGCCTCTATTATCTGGATAGAAAAGTGAATATTACCGTCTCGGGAGATAATATGCAGGATGCGATATCCCATTGGCGAACCCGCATTGAAGCCCAGACAGGCTGGATATTGCCTCCACCTGATTCTGATATGCAAACTATCAGGATCAGCATTGCAAAAAAAGTTTCCCCGATTCCCCAACCGGGCAGTGATGAAAGTTATCAATTGGTTATTGAACCCCGTGGCGTTACCCTCAAAGCCGCAACACGCTTTGGTGCAATGCGTGGCATGGAAACCGTGCTGCAATTGCTGCAAAACGATG
This sequence comes from Xenorhabdus santafensis, assembly GCF_033949405.1. NCBI lineage: Bacteria > Pseudomonadati > Pseudomonadota > Gammaproteobacteria > Enterobacterales > Morganellaceae > Xenorhabdus > Xenorhabdus santafensis. Next base: position 55,898 of record NZ_VCDN01000031.1, read on the forward strand.
CGAAAGGAACTTACCTGCCGCTGGTTAATATTACCGATAGCCCTCGATTTTCATGGCGCGGCGTAATGCTTGATTCAGCTCGTCACTTCCTGCCTGTTGAAGCAATAAAACGCCAATTGGACGGAATGGCCGCAGCCAAAATGAATGTGTTCCATTGGCACTTAACGGACGACCAAGGCTGGCGCTTCGAGTCAGAGCACTATCCTAAACTGCAACAACTCGCCAGCGATGGATTGTTTTACACTAAAGCCCAAATGCAGGATATTGTGGCTTATGCCAGCAAATTAGGCATTCGTGTCGTACCTGAGATAGATTTACCCGGCCATGCTTCTGCCATTGCTGTTGCCTATCCTGAGCTGATAAGCGAGCGCAAAAATTATAAGATGGAGCGCCAATGGGGGGTTCACAAACCAACATTAGATCCCAGCAAACCGAAAGTTCATCAATTCGCTGATACCTTAATTGGTGAAGTTGCCGCTATTTTCCCCGACCCCTATATTCACATTGGCGGTGACGAAGTTGATGCATCGCAATGGCAGGCTTCTTCTAAGATAGGCAAATTCATGCAGGAAAAAGGCTTGAAAGATCCGCATTCCCTGCATGCCTGGTTCAATCAGGAGTTGGAAAAAATTCTTGAAAAACACGGGCGGAAAATGGTTGGGTGGGACGAGATTTATCATCCTTCCTTGCCTAATTCCATCGTCATTCAATCATGGCAAGGGCAGGATTCTCTGGGCAAGGCCGCGGATAAAGGCTACCAAGGCATTTTATCTACCGGGTTTTACCTCGATCAGCCCCAAAGCACGGCCTATCACTACCGCAATGAAGTCTTGCCGCAACAATTTAATGTTGAGAATAACGTGAAAGCCGGTGAAACGTCACAAAGTTGGTCATTTACCATGCCACGTCTGAAAGGCAGCCCCGTGACCGGAAGTTTTACTTTAATCCACGATAATCAAGATAAATGGCGTGGTTTTATTGATTTCACAGGCAAGTCACGCCGCGCTGTCGATAAGATAGTCTGGCACGGCAATACAGTTAAATTTACGGTAGACACTTGGATGGGCGAAACCACACCTGTTGTGAACCTTAACCAAAAGCAGAAAACGGCTGACGGCTATATTTTACTGGGGAATGTGCGCTATCCAATGTCCGGAGAAAAACTGGCAGTCTCTCCCGCAGGTAAGCCACCCGTTGTACCGGCTTCCCACCAACAGCAAAATATTTTAGGTGCTGAAGCGGCGTTGTGGTCGGAAAATGTTACGGCTGAAATGCTGGATATTAAGCTCTGGCCCCGTACCTTTGCCATCGCTGAACGGCTTTGGTCTGCCAAAGATGTCACAAATGAAAAACGCATGTATCAGCGCTTGCAGGCAATGGATACATGGACAACGGTATCCGTCGGTTTGCAACAACACGCCAGCAGCCAGCGGCTGATGACCCGTCTGGCAAACAGCACCAATATCGAACCGTTGCAAATCCTGGCAGAAGCGGTAGAACCCGCCCACTATTACTCCCGTCACCATGCCAAATTCAAGGCCGGCAACTACCATCAATATGAACCTCTGTACCGTTTTGCTGATGCTCTGGGGCCAGAAAGCCAAGTTGTCAGAGAGATGGATATATCGGTCACTCAATTCTTAAAGAATAAACAGGATTGGCAGGCAGAGCAGGCGTTGCGCGATCGGTTGATACGTTGGCGGGATAACCACAAGGCCGTCATGAAGATAGTCAGGGCCAATTATATGATGCAGGATCTTGAACCTGTCGCGAATGATGTCGGCGAAATTGCTGAATTGGGTTTGGTCATGTTGGATCATCTAAAATCGGGCAAAACATTTTCTCCGCAACAACGGCAAGATGCACAAAAATTGCTGTCACAGGGAGCGCAAATGCGTGATGAAGTGGTGATACGGGCAGTGTATCCGTTAGAAAGAATGCTGGATGAACTGAATTAGTAATTTTGGCTGATGTGACTATCATCAGTGCGGCCTGCTTAGATTTGATCTGACGCTTTAGTGGCTCAGGGTTATACCAAATCTGGCAGGCAGCATTATGCCAACAGCGGACATCAGCCATTTCGTCATCCCAAAAGATGTACTATAGAACTTATGTTCGATTATTCCGATGGTTCAGAAATTTGTGATAGTCAGGGGTTGAGAGTGGAAAAATTTACTGTTCGCCGTATCGATGAAAGCGATCTGGAAGATTTCAGAAGAGTAAGATTGGAAGCTTTGCTGCTTCATCCGGAGGCTTTTGGTGCATCTTATGAGGACTGGAACCAAAAGCCAGCACAGTTTTTTGGTGATCTGTTACGGGAAAACCATATGATTGGCGGATTCGATATTCATAACAATTTACAGGGCATTATCGGCGTTCGTCGCAGCGATTCACCAAAGCTGAGCCATGTAGCGACTATCTGGGGAGTTTATGTCCGACCCGAGATGAGAGGTTCGGGGCTATCAAGAAAACTTATGGAAGCGGCACTGGAGGCCACATATTCAGCCAAAATCGTAAAACTTTCCGTGTTGACATCCAATCATACGGCGCGTGCGCTTTATCGTTCTTATGGATTCACTGAATGGGCAATTGATACCGCTGCGTTATGTGTTAATGGCGTGTTCCATGACGAATTTCTTATGAAACGAGAATCCGAGTTAAGTGCCTGAGCGGAATGTTATGCTTAACGGGAAGTTCTGTTCAGCTTCTTATAAAGCCGCCCAGAGTATGACTGTAGATTATTTAACAGTCATACTCTGGTGACATACAAAAACACTTCAGCTTAAATATTTAGAACGCACCAATTCTATACATCTTTTGCGTGAGCTCATTTCTCTTTCGTGAGGGGCAAACATGGAACTGACTGCATCAAGGAGATTGACTGAAGCTATTAAGGTATTCATATCTGATTCAGGGATAGCATTTCTTAGTTGTTTTTCTGTTATTCGATCTATAACCCGAACCGCAACACCTTTGGCTGCAATTTGTTCCGGTGAGTTATCTTTTGTGCAAACCCCATATGTACCATCCAGAAAATGATTCCATGCATCCTCCATTACTTGGTTATAGTCAGTCTCATTATCATATATTCCCGTCTGCTGTAGTTCTTTTATCTTATTTTCATATCTGTAAAAAAATAAACTTTTCAATTTATTGTGATCGTAACTGTATTCCCTCACCAAATTGACCCAATCACACAACCCTTTGGCATACCATCTATGACTTTCAGTTATATTGTGCTTGCCAAAAAATGAATTAACCGAATATACGTTATCCGTTGTATACGATGGTAACGGGAATATTTTATTTTTTTGCCATAGAACCAATTCATCAAGAGAACATGCGTTACACGATAAAAAATCTTGTTCTAAAAGAAAATTATTATTCAGATATGCATCAATAATATTCATTGCTAATTTCTCTTTGTTAATCATGCTTCTTATTTCAGATATGATTATAGACAGTTAAGCAGAAGAGATTCACCAATCTGCTGCTTCCTTAACATCAGAGCAATATATTCTTGTTGAATGGCATTTTCTAACCTTTCATGCAATTTTGTGATTCTGTAGCTACCCATTCAGGCAATATCACTCATTATGTATCCCCTGCAAACGTTGTGCCTTCAAGTAAAAACACAAAAAGACCGGGTGTTGATCCGGCCTTTTCCTATATAAATTGGTTATTTTTATATGTGACTATTTCACATCAAGATATTGAGTGACCAGATCATCCAAAAAGGAGACTTGGCCGTTTATCAGGCTGCCCAATTCACTCTGTTCAATTTTATTGCCCGATAATTTATGCAGTTGATCGGAGAACAGACTCCATGCCTGATGCACTTTATTCACTTCTGAAAGTAAAATATCGCGCTCTGAATCTATTTTCATCACATTATTCAAGTCAGAGAAACGCTGCGTCACTGCCTGCAATTTGGTTTTCAACGAATCCGTATCTTTGATTATTTGAGCAATTTGGTCAGTCAATTTCGTTCTGGCATCAGCCAAATCGATATATTTCAATCCCTCAGAAACTTTGCCCAATATCTTTCTGGTTATTTCCATACCTTGTTTGATAGCCTGTTTAATGGCCTCTTTTTTAGGATCAGAGAGATCTAATTTATCTATATCGCTGGCGCTGGGGATAAAATCTTTAAACATATCCGCAATGTTGTTTGCGCGAATAACATCTTGGCTCTCAATGATCTTATCTCGATCAGCATTTAATTTATTTCTTTGCTCACCTTTCTGTTTGATATCAGCTTGAAGCTCCGTTTCTTGCACTTTTGTTTGTTCTATCAAATCGTGCAGGCGTTCAGCCAGTACAATATTACGAACATAGCTCATTTTCTCCGCCAGTTGGCCGGATTTCCCACTGAAACTCACAATCACACGATCGGTATCTTTCGATAATTTCAGGATCAGCTGTTCACGCTCTTGTAACAAGCTATTGCGGTCATCCTCACTCAATGACGGATCTTGCATCGCTTCATCAATTTGGAGAACCATCTGAAAAAGTTCCCCGTTAGTCAGTTGCTTTAACTCCACTGATAATTGAGTTACGTATTCATGCATGGATTGAGTAAGCTCACGGCTATTAAGTTCAAGGCGTTTGGTTTTTTCGTTGATTGGCCCCAAATCAGTTTTTTGCATGGCAGATAAAGACCAGATATTTTTTACAGCAAGCTCTAACGCTTTGATATTGACTTGAGGGTACATGTTTTCTTTTTGAGAGTTCATATTGTCAGACATTGAAATATCCTTTTTATTTGATCAATTATTTCAGGCGAAAATTCACTATAGAGCGATTAGCTATAGAGTTTTCTATATTCAGCCAATGCTTCATCAAAGGTTTTGATTAATTGGCTGGAAGATCCCTTAACTTCTTCCCAAGGGCTAATGACTTGCTTAAACGTTGCCACAAAGGAAGTGAGTTTCAATGCATCATTAATTTCTTCGAATCTCTCTTTAGAAGTAGTAATTTGAGTTAACATCGTGCTCCACATAAAATCCAAGTGGTTTAATGCAACTTCCGCATCCAGCATATAAGTATGAATGTTAAAGAAATTTAAGGACAGATTTTGGATAGCTGTTTGTAATGCACTTTTGTTTTTAACTTGGTCTTGTAGCCCTTTAACCTCGTCAATTAATTGATTTTTTCTTTTACGTGCCTTTTCCGCTTTATCACCAAATATTCCTCCGGTAATGGCCCAGCCAATAATCCCACCAGCCATTCCAGAAAATGCTAAGCCAACATATTTATCATAGTCTTTTTTGAGTTGTTCAATTTCTTTATTTTTCTCGTCAATCTTGTCTTGCAGGTTTTTAATAGTGACAGAAAGGTTATTGTCATCCATCAACTTTTTCTTGCCATTGACCTGTGGCTGCAATCCTTGAACAATCTTGCCGTTTGATAATTCCCCACCAATTAATTCCAGCTTGAAGTCAGATACTGCGGTTTTTACCTTCTGAGTCTTTTCCTGCTGTTTTGTAATGACGTTCTTCATGCTTTCGAGCATATCGCCCAATGCAACAGAAACTTCTTTATCGTCATTGGTATAGGTTATTTCAGCCAACTGTTTATCTGTTAAATCCTCCAATTTTTTCTTTACTCGTTCAATAATCGGCATCTGGTTAATCACACTGATTATCTCCCCACCAGATAACGTTATTTGTTTGCCTGCCTCTTCCAAGTCAATGCTTTGTTGTTGAACTTTACTTTCTACCCCACTCCAACTAGCAGCATGAGAATGAATATCTTTGAATAATGATGTTATGTTTTCTGGTTTCAACCCATTAATATCAATATCATTATAACCAATATATTCCTTTACCCCTTCCAGTGTAGTCGGCAGTTCCAAACTTCGTTTCGCATATAACTTGAGATTAATGAGGTCTTCTTTGGTAAATATACCTCCAGGACGGGAAACACCTTCTATTTGTGAGGTCAACATTTTCAAAGTGATGCTGGGAACCTCTGATACAGGTATTTTATTTTCTGACGAGTATTGATCCAATTTCATATTGTTCTCCATTCAAGTTGATGTCTCGTTTTTATTTAATATAACGACACATCTTTCCGTCTGAGAACTCTTTAATTTTAATACGCTATCAATATGAATAATTACGTTATTTTTAATAAAAAATGAATGTTTTTTATTTGCATAAAAATAACTTTATTTATTTAGTTTCAAATAAAAATCTATAATGACAAAAGTTAAATTATATTTATTTATTACTTATTTGTTTTTCAAAATTTGGAATATAAAGAAAAAACAAAGACATGAAACTGCCTGCTCTTATTCAGAGCGGGCAGTTTATATTTTCAGGAAATCAATCAGGCTTATTGGGCTGCAACACTTTCCATGCCTACCAACCCGATTTTGAGATAGCCCGCTTTGCGCAGGGAATCCATGACACTCATCAACGTCTCGTAATCGACAGTTTTATCTGCCTGAAAGAAGATCGTCGTGTCTTTGTTGGATTGTGTAGTCTGATCCAATACCGAAGATAAAGTATCGCGGTCAACCTGTTGCTCACCCACATAAAGCTGGTGATCCGCCTTCACGGTCAGGAACACTGGCTTTTCTGGCCGCGGTTGCGGCTGAGCTGATGATGCCGGTAAATCAACTTTAATATCTACTGTTGCCAGTGGCGCTGCTACCATGAAAATAATCAGCAGTACCAACATCACGTCAATAAATGGCGTGACGTTGATTTCATGCAATTCACCGCTATCGTCCAAATCTTCATTAAGACGTATTGCCATAGTTAATTACCTTGCCTGTGTTTTTTCTGCTTTACTGTCAGCCAGATCAAGATCACGCCCCAGCAATAGGATTGCCTGAGCAGCCATATCCCCCACTTGTCCACGGTATGACGTGATAACACGGGCAAAGACGTTATAAATCACTACCGCAGGAATAGCAGCGACCAGACCAAGCGCGGTTGCCAACAATGCTTCTGCAATACCCGGTGCAACAACGGCCAGATTTGTGGTTTGTGAATGGGCGATGCCGATAAAGCTATTCATGATCCCCCAAACTGTCCCGAACAGGCCGACAAACGGAGAAATGGCGCCGATAGTTGCCAGATAACCGTTACCACGCCCCATATGGCGACTAATTGCGGCAACGGAGCGCTCCATGCGGAATGCTGTGCGCTCTTTTGTGCCCGTTTTATCTGTGCTTTCAACAGACAGCGTGCGTTCTGATTGTGCTTCGTTCAATAACAGGCGGCTGATGCTCAACTTGTCAAAATCAGCGGCAATTTTGGCTGCCGCATCTAAGCTGGCGACATCTGCCAGAGCGAGTTGCTCCTTGCGTAAACGGCGACGTGCAATAAATAGTTCAACGCCTTTGGAGAAAAATAGTGCCCATGTAATCACGGAGGCGATCACTAATCCTATCATCACCGTTTTTACTACTGCGTCCGCATTCTGGTACATCCCAAAAACAGACAGATCAGTTGCGAAGCCACTGGACAGGTTTTCAGATTTTTCATCAACTGGCGTTATAACGGTTTCAGTAACCGTGGCCTCAGTTCCTGTGGTTTGCGCTGCTGTGTTTAATGATGCATCCGTTTTGGGTTCCGTTGCTTGTGGAGCAGCGGAAGATTCAGTGGTTGCCGGAGCGGCTACCTGAGCAGCAGCCTGATTTTCTGGCGTAACAGCCGATGTATCAGCCCATGCTGAACTTGTTAATCCGAATGCCAATAGAATAGAAGCTGTCAAATTACGCATCAGTTAGCCTTACTCTCTCTTTTTTTTAGATTTTGTTACTTAGCAGTGAATCACGTTTACTCATCTTGCTAATCCTAATATGACCGGAGTCATGCCTCTTACTTTCTTACTCCAAGAGCTCACTCATTTACCCACGAACCATCAGAGGGAAAAGTCAGCTGCAAATGATATCAGACATTGTGCGATTTGATAGTAATTATCATTACTATTTAATAAAAAAGTGCTGTTTAATGGTACACCTATGCTGGCCTGTTCTGGTTTAACATCAGTCGATCATCTTGAATTTTCGTCAAGTTGTCAGAATCCCTTTGGCAAATCCAACATAAATCTTTTAACTTGCTTATCATTATTTGAACAATTTAATTGGCCATTATACCCGTCGTCTTTCAAGCTACTGCTTTGCTGACTGCGCTCACTCACCCCAATCACATCGTTATCTATGCGTTTGGGAATTAATGAAAGGCTCCTGCCTTTCGCCGGAAGCCAGTCTTTGGCTGGGCAAATTCGTTCCCGACGAATTTGTCACTCCTTGCCGCTGCGCCGCAACTCGAAATCCATAGGGTATAGACGGTAATCAAAAATTAATATGAGGTGAGATACCATGACAAAAAAGAAGATAGACACCTTATTGGTCGATGTCGGAAGGGAAAAAAAATACACACAAGGAGCAGTCAATCCTCTTATTCAACGCACGTCGTCTGTCCTTTTTGATACCGTTGAAGATCTGGAGCATGCGTTAAAAACCCACCATAAAGGCACATTGATTTACGGACGACGGGGCACGATGACGCATTTCGCCTTCCGGGATGCAATGACCACACTTGAAGGCGGAGCCGGGTGTGCATTATATCCTTCTGGTACGGCTGCTATTACTAGCTCGATTCTGTCTTTTGTGGAAAGTGGCGATCATGTGCTGGTGACAGGTACAGCGTACGAACCGACCCAATCTTTTTGCGATCATTTCTTGCGCAAGATGAATATTTCCACCGATTACTTTGATCCGATGATTGGGAAAGGCATTGCAGCGCTGATTAAGCCAAATACCAAAGTACTTTTCCTTGAATCCCCCGGCTCTTTGACGATGGAAGTCCAAGATGTTCCCGCTATCGTACAGGCCGCCCGTCAGGTTAACCCTGATATTGTGATCATTATTGATAATACGTGGTCGGCTGGCATTTTGTTCAAGCCTCTGGAGTGCGGTGTCGATATTTCGGTTCAATCTGCCACCAAATATATCATCGGTCATTCGGATGGCATGCTGGGAACCGCTGTTTCCAATGCCCGGTGCTGGGAGCAACTCAGGGAAAGATCTTACCTGCTGGGGCAAATTGCTGATCCCGACACGGTTTATATGGCAAACCGTGGCCTGCATACACTGGCTGTGCGCCTAAAACAGCATGAAAAAAGCAGCATTCATATTGCCAAATGGCTCGCACAACGGCCAGAAGTGAGTGAGGTTTATCACCCAGCACTGCCTTCCTGCCCCGGCCACATCTATTTTAAACGTGATTTCACAGGATCATGCGGGCTATTTTCTTTCCTCCTGAAGACTCAACTAACCTCCAGACAGCTGTCTGATTATCTCGATAACATGACGCATTTTAAGATGGCGTTTTCATGGGGAGGGTATGAATCACTGATTATGGAAATTCAACCCAAGCCTCTCAAAATACTGCGCCAATATAATGAACCGCTAAAAACCGGCACATTGATTCGTCTGCACATTGGGTTGGAAGATCCACAAGATTTGATTGAAGATCTGGATGCAGGTTTTTCCCGCCTCAGAGGCCGTAATTGACTCATGAAATGATGAACCAGAAAAATGGCACGAGTTGTGATTAATGCATTTCATTAATCCGCAACTCTTTTTTCAACAACTCCAATATGCTATTCACCTTGGGCTGCAATTGCCTGCCAATCGGCCATATCAAATGAAGTGGCAGGCCATCGGTAGACAATTCAGGCAGAATCATCACTAAATCACCCCGCTTTATATCGTCACGTACCAGCCATGTCGCCAATTGTGCTATGCCATACCCAGCCTTAACGGCACTGACCAGCGCCTCACCATTGCCAACGATGATACGCCCTTCCATTGTTTTACGTTCAACCAAACCCGTATTGCTCACAATCAACCACGGGCTCGTACTCCCATCCGCCTTACCGTAGAGTACGCAGTCATGGGATACCAGCTCATTTACCGATGCAGGTGTGCCGTGTTTAGCTAAATAGTCAGGGGAAGCGCAAAAAATCTGGCGCTCGCAGCCAAGATAACAATGCCCCAAAGAAGCCGGCCAATATTCCGCGCCTCCGATGCGTACCGCCACATCGATTCCCTCATCCAGCAAATCAACAAAACGATCGGTGAATGATATGTGAGGCAATAAATGGGGATGCTGCTCTGTAAACTGTAAAAGTAGCGGCAAAACATGTAAACGGCCAAACGCCTCGGGAACATCCAGCCGCAAGCGCCCCACAGGCTCCTTAAATTGGGTGCTGAGAACAATTTCAGCTTCTTTTAAGTCAGCAAGTACACGCACACACGTGCGGTAGAATGCACTGCCTGCATCAGTCAAAACCAGCCGCCGAGTTGTTCGTTCAAACAGGCGAGTTCCTAACCTCTCTTCCAAGCGTGCCACGCCCTTACTGATAGCTGAATTGGTTAAATTCAATTTATGTCCCGCTGCGGTGAAGCTGCCTAAATCTGCTGTGGTGACGAAAGCCTCTATACCTTTAAAACGTTCAAAAGGCGTCATGTTGTTACCCCATCATTATGGAATTAAATTCCATAATAGTATGAAAAAAGAACAAATATAAGATTAATTTTTTCCAATAAACTAGATACAACCATTGATATTAAGCTGGAGCTTTTTTTAATGCCTTCATACTCAACGTCAGTCGCAGCAGAGTCAGTTAACCGTAGCGGCCTTTCTATTGTTATTCTTGCCGTCGCAGCTTTCGTTATCGTCACGACAGAATATTTAATCGTCGGGCTTCTTCCTGCGTTGTCCCGTGATTTAAATGTTTCCATTTCAGCGGCAGGACAACTCGTTACACTCTTCGCCCTTACGGTCATGCTGTTCGGCCCCGTATTAACCGCATTGTTATCCCACCTCGATCGCAAACGCTTATTTATAGTTATTTTGCTAATATTTTCGGTTTCCAATGCTCTGGCCGCAGTGGCTCCGAATATTTGGATACTGGCTATTGCCCGTTTTATTCCTGCCTTGATGCTCCCTGTATTTTGGGGAACCGCCAGTGAAACAGCCGGGCAAATTGTCGGCCCCAAACACGCAGGTAGGGCAGTTTCACAAGTTTATCTAGGTATTTCAGCAGCACTGCTCTTTGGCATCCCGCTGGGCACTCTTGCATCAGATTATGCTGGTTGGCGAAGCACATTCTGGGGCTTGGCCGGTTTGTCACTTTTGATGGCAATTCTCATGTTTATATTCATGCCTACCATTGCACGGCCAGCGAAGATAAAAATTAAGGAACAAACACGTATCCTAAAAGATCCCCGATTTGTCGCGAACGTAATGCTATCTGTTGTGATTTTTACCGCTATGTTTACTGCTTATACTTATTTAGCCAATACATTAGAGCACATTGCCGGGATTCAGACTGCCCATGTCGGATGGTGGCTGATGGGTTTTGGTGCCATTGGATTGATTGGAAACTGGCTCGGTGGCCAATTCGTTGACAACAATCCACTAAGGGCCACGGTGATATTCACGTTGCTGTTAGGCATAGGGATGAGTTTTAGTGTGCCACTAGCGGATTCTTCGTTACTGCTCGGAATATCTTTGGCTGTGTGGGGAATTGCGTACACGGCGTTATTTCCCATCTGTCAGGTGCGCGTGATGAAATCAACATCGCACGCCCAAGCTTTGGCAGGCACTTTGAACGTCTCTGCGGCTAATGCAGGGACAGGATTAGGTGCAATCATTGGTGGAATAACTATCACACAATGGGGATTGACCAGTATCGGTTACGTGGCTACCGGTATTGCGGCTGTGGCGATCCTTATGGTGGCGTGGATCGTACGGTTAAAATAACGGTTGATACGCCTTTGGTATCCTCCTCACCCTAACAAAATAGAGTGAGGATTTGCGGCATTTTGGCTAAGCAGGAAAAATTGGGTAAACCGGAAGCTGATGCCGAAATTTCTGGTTGATACTTACAACCCCATGTTGACTTTCCTCCAGTTAACTCTCCACCGATAACAAACAACCCTCTTTTTTTGCTCTTTTATCGCCCGTAAGCTGATCAAATCAACTCCAGCTTCCCTGATATGCGGTACACTGGAATGGATCTTTTGTTAATTAGTTTACTTGCCAAAATTACAGGATAAACAATGGAAACGTTAAGCGAGATCGTGCATGCGCTCTGGCATCATGATTTTAATCAACTCGCCAATCCGGATGTCATCTGGGTTATCTATGGCGTCCTTTTTGTCACACTAGTGCTGGAAAATGGACTGTTGCCTACTGCTTTCTTACCCGGAGATACACTGTTGATACTTGCTGGCGCCTTGATAGCCAAAGGTGTCATGAGCTTTATTCCCACCGTTATCCTGCTGTCCGTTGCCGCCAGCCTGGGATGCTGGTTGAGCTATTTGCAGGGGCGTTGGCTCGGGCATACCCATATTGTCAAAAACTGGCTTGCCCAACTGCCCTTGCATTATCGACAAAAAACCAATCAACTGTTCGCTAAACACGGCTTGTCTGCCCTGCTTATTGGCCGTTTCTTAGCGTTTGTCCGTACTCTATTGCCAACCTTTGCCGGTATTTCTGGTCTAAATAATAAGCGCTTTCAGTTTTTTAACTGGTTAAGTGGCTTTTTATGGGTCATTATTGTGGTGGGTTTTGGCTATATCCTGAACCAGATCCCTTTTATCAAGGCCCATCAGGATCTGGTCATGAATATTTTGATAATTTTACCTGTCATTCTGTTGATCAGTGGCTTATCTGCTTCCTTGCTGATGTACTGGCGTCACAAGAAAAAATCACCAAAAAAAACTAAGTAAATACACTTATCATTTAATTCATCTTACAAAAAAGAAAATTTTCTTTTCATTACGAAAAATTTAAACGCCCAGCCCATTCCGACTGGTATTATTACTGCCTGAGGATTAAGTGCAGCTCTATTCCACACGCTGTATAACTCATATTCTTAATGGAATGGGCCACCCACTCAATTAAGTAATTTCAATAAAGAATAAATCATGCAAATACAATAAAAACAATTTCAATAGTATCGCCCACGGGCTATACGAACCTGCAAGTAAAGGCGGTTTTTATGCAAAACTTTACTCTACACACACCCACTAAAGTCATTTTTGGCAAAGGGCAAATTGCCCAACTAAGCAATGAAATCCCCAAAAATGCCAAAATATTGTTAACTTATGGCGGCGGCAGCATTAAACATAATGGTGTCCTTTCTCAAGTCCAGACCGCATTGAAAGGCTATTCCGTTGAGTTGTTCGGGGGTATTGAGCCCAATCCCACTTATGAAACGCTCATCAAAGCAGTCAAATACATTCACCAAAACAAGATTGATTATCTGCTGGCCGTTGGAGGGGGCTCTGTCATTGATGGCACCAAATTCATTGCCGCAGCAGCGAAATATTCTGATGCAGATCCATGGGAGATCATGACAAGCGGCGGTGCCCATGTCACTTCAGCCATACCGTTTTCCTGTGTACTGACTTTGCCCGCAACAGGTTCAGAAACGAATAATATTTCTGTCATCAGCCGTCGTGAAACCGATGACAAACTCCATTTTGCTTCACCTTTTGTTTACCCCCAAGTTGCCATCCTCGATCCTACAGCCGCGTTTTCCCTGCCCCCAAGACAAATTGCCAACGGCATTGTGGATGCTTTTGTCCATACGTTGGAGCAATACCTGACTTACCCTGTCGACGCAAAAGTACAGGATCGTTACGCTGAGGGTTTATTAATGACGCTACTTGAAGAAGGGCCAAAGGCGCTGGAAGAGCCTGAAAATTATGACGTCCGTGCCAATATCATGTGGACTGCCACTCAAGCACTCAATGGCGTTTTAGGCGCTGGTGTACCACAAGACTGGGCTACCCACATGCTGGCCCATCAACTCACCGCATTTCACGGTTTAGATCACGCCCAAACACTGGCCATTATTTTGCCGCAACTTTTGCAGGAAAAGCGCGATGTGAAGCACGATAAGCTTCTGCAATACGCAGAGCGTGTTTGGGGTTTAACGGAGGGCTCTGAAGAAGAAAGAATTGATAAGGCCATCTATGCCACTCGTCAGTTTTTTGAAAGTTTGGGTGTAAAGACCCACCTTTCTGATTATCAGCTTGATGGCAGTTCTATTCCGGCCATGGTTAACAAATTAGCACAGCAAGGTTTAGTTTCTCTCGGTGAACACCAAGATATTACGCTTGATATCAGTAAGCGGATCTATGAGGCGTCCATCTGAAAACTTAAACCTGAGGAGGTAAGAATGGGTCTGCAAACAATTATTAAACTCGTTGACGATAACCACATGCCTCAACTGGGGCTGGGGGTTTGGAAAGCGAATAATGAGCAGGTAGTTGGAGCTATCCACACCGCATTAGAAGTCGGCTATCGTTCCATTGACACCGCAGCAATTTATCATAATGAAGAAGGGGTCGGGAAAGCGCTGCAAGAGAGCGATATTCCACGTGAAGAAATTTTTATCACTACCAAGCTCTGGAATGATCGTCATCTGGATGCCAAAACGGCATTGCAGGAAAGTTTAGATCGATTACAGCTGGATTATGTTGATCTCTATCTTATTCAATGGCCCGTGCCTGAACAGGATCATTATGTTGAGGCATGGAAGCAACTAATCGAGCTGAAAGAGGCTGGGCTGATCCGCAGTATCGGTGTTTGTAATTTCCATATTGAGCACTTGCAGAAACTGATCTCAGAAACGGGTGTGATCCCTGCAATCAACCAAATTGAATTGCACCCTTTGATGCAACAGCGGCAACTTCATTCATGGAATGCCACCCACCAAATTACAACGGAATCCTGGAGCCCATTGTCACGGGGAGGAAAAGGTGTTTTTAATTCATCCCTTGTTGAGCAATTGGCAATTAAACACGGTAAAACACCAGCGCAGATTGTTATCCGCTGGCATCTTGAACGCGGCATGATTGCTATTCCTAAATCAGTGACCCCTTCCCGCATTAAAGAGAATTTTGATGTGTTTGATTTTAGATTGGAAAAAGAAGATTTAACGGCGATGGCTGAATTAGATATAGGTAAACGGATAGGCCCAAATCCTGACACTTACAACCAACTTTAAGGCGCTCAATTTTAAATATCGCTTATCGAAACAAGCCCTTTTAAGATAAACGTCATAAAAATTAGTTAAAAAACGATTAACGATCGGGATTAATATCCATTCATCTAATTCATTTCGATTGACCTGAATTCTGTGTTCCGGCAGAGTTCAGGTCATGTGGCGGCCCAAGCCTGCCCTATTCCCGCATTTTTTATTTCATGCATGATGTTCTATCTCACATGCCGCCTTCTATCTCATACATAATTTCTCCCCGCAAAAATAATGTGCCTAAAACATAATAAGTTATATGCAAAATCGGCTTTTTCAATAATAACTATGTTTACTATTTATATATTTTTCATGATATAGGCTTATCTCATCAAGTTAAATAACTAAAAAACCAGATGGGCAGGCACTTAAAAAAACCATTATTTATAAACTGACTATGGGATTTACATAACGCTATTGCCGGCCTGTCCATGACAGCGAGCCGACTCACTGACTCATTAAAAATTCGAGTTAAACTTAAGGAAGTGATAATGATTTACATAGTTATTTCTTTATTGATGCTTATTCCTTTCTTTTTCATATTAAAACGGTTCCTGATATCGAACTATATCCATCACAATGCGGCGGGAATTTTATTTACCGTGATGGCGATAGTTTTTCATATGTACATTTTCCGTTTCAACAAGTTCCCATTTGTGAACGTTGCCGTTTCCCACAGTCCCGTGGTGCTTTATGGCGCTATTGTGATTGCGCTGCTATACGCTTTGGTCTATTCCGTTTGCTTTAAACGGTATTATGGGAAAACTGCCCATGAAAAGAGTTGAGTTATGGATGTCATGAAATGCTTTCAGCCTATCCCCCTTAGAGAGATAGGCTCAGACAAGTTTCGGTTTTGGTATTAAAATCGGCTAACGGGCAGAGTTGCTGTCCCCGTTTTCTTCATCTGGTGATTTAGTATTTGCAGTCAAAAGGTAAGGCGACTGTTGCCAGCGGCTGGGCGACAATTGCAGTAAGTTATGGGCCAAAATAAAGCCAATTGCCAATGATAATAGCAGCATAATCCGGAGTAAGTTCGTGGTGTTATCAACCTGCTTTGCCTCCGTTGCCAATCTGTGGGTATCCAGTGTCAGGCGAAGGAAACCTTTCGGATGATCTTTGCCCGGTATAGGGACAACGATTTGTTGGTTGAAATAGCCACTGGACTTTTTTCCTTCCAATGATAACCGCTCACGAACAGAAACCGGCTCACCACTTCGTGCAATCTGCGTTCCATTTTCCAGATAAACACTGGCATCCAAAATGCGGCTTGCGCTCGTCAAGTAATTCAGATTAGCGACAATCTTTTTATTATTAAGATCTTTGCTACCATTCTCCATATAATCAGACAAGCTGAATGCAACCTGCTTTGCCAATGTTTTCGCCAGATCCTCAAACTGATCCATGTGGGCCTGTTGCTGGGAACGGCTGAAATACGAAACACCCTGCATCAGCAATACCAGCAGAGCTATACATATTAAAATAATCGCCGTCTTGTGCAGCCGAAACTTTAATTTTGCTTTGATCATAGTTATCCCATCCCATGTTCGGAAAGCACATGTTGCCAGATGCGGTATTGATAGGATAGTTTGAAAAGCGTTTTTTGCCTGCCCAAAATTGTATGGAATTACAGGAGTCGATATTCATGTCAAATAATCTGGCCTACCGTTACTTACCGGATGAGATCCATAAATGGCCGGGATTACCGCTATCTCTTAGTGGCGATGAAGTCATGCCGCTGGATTACCGAGCCGGGGACAGTGGCTGGCTGCTTTATGGCCGTGGTTTGGATAAGCAACGCATCAGCAATTTCCAACATCGCCTCGGCGCAGCTATGGTCATTGTGTCTTCATGGCGCATTGATGATTACCAAGTTGTCCGTATCGCCGGCAGCCTTTCACCACGCATCAAGCGGCTGGCCGATGATTTCCAGTTGGATGTTGTACCTTTGGGGCAGATCCCGCGTTTGCGCTCTCCCGGTCTTCTGGTGATGGATATGGATTCAACCGCCATCCAAATAGAATGTATTGATGAAATTGCCCGTCTGGCAGGAGTTGGCGATAAAGTGGCTGAAATCACTGAGCGTGCCATGCTAGGTGAACTGGATTTTTCAGAAAGCCTGCACGCACGGGTTGCCCAGCTGAAAGGCGCCGATATCTCCATCTTGCAGCATGTGATGGATACACTTCCCTTGATGCCCGGGCTGACCAGCCTCGTTCGCAAGTTACAATCATTGGATTGGCATGTAGCCATTGCCTCTGGGGGATTTACCTACTTCTCCGATAATCTCCGCCAGCGGTTACGCCTTTATGCTGCGGTTGCTAATCAACTTGAGGTAAAAGATGGCAAATTGACGGGTAAGGTTAAGGGGCCAGTTGTCGATGCAAAATGTAAAGCAACTACACTGATAAAGCTGGCAAAAGAGCTGGGTATTCCATTAAGCCAGACAATCGCTATTGGTGATGGCGCCAATGACTTGAAAATGATCCGCAAGGCTGGGTTGGGTATCGCCTATCATGCCAAACCCAAAGTTTATGCGCAGGCTAAAGTTGCCATCCGCCATGCAGATTTAATGGGCGTTTTATGCGTCTTGAGTGGTGGCCTGAAGCACGAAGAACGTTAATCAGATACTTAATAAGTATTAAATTAAATATCACCAACAAGGTCATAACGTAAAAGGCTAAAGGGAGAATCCCTAATAAGTATTAAGTTTGCCTTGAAGAGTGAAAAAACAGCCAAGAGTAACCATATTAAGGGAGAGCAAAGTGGCAAAAGCAGCAAAACGGGCGTTTGTCTGTAACGAATGTGGCGCGGATTATCCCCGCTGGCAAGGGCAATGTACCGCATGCCACGCATGGAATACTATTACAGAAGTACGTTTGGCCGCAGCGTCATCTTCCCGCAATGAACGTTTCAGCGGTTATGCCGGAGATTCTGGCATCAGCAAAGTCCAAAAACTGTCCGATATCAGTCTGGAAGAACTGCCCCGCTTTTCCACCGGGTTCAAAGAGTTTGACCGTGTTCTCGGCGGCGGCGTGGTTCCCGGCAGTGCCATTTTGATTGGCGGTAACCCCGGTGCAGGGAAAAGTACCCTGCTGCTGCAAACTATGTGCCAGCTATCGACTCAAATGAAAACCCTGTATGTAACAGGGGAAGAATCATTACAACAAGTGGCGATGCGGGCACATCGGCTGGGGCTACCAACCGATCAACTGAATATGCTGTCAGAAACCAGCATTGAGCAAATTTGCCTGATAGCAGAGCAAGAACAGCCAAAACTGATGGTTATTGATTCCATTCAGGTAATGCACATGGCGGACATTCAATCTTCACCGGGGAGTGTAGCTCAGGTCAGGGAAACCGCCGCTTACCTGACTCGGTTTGCCAAAACCCGTGGTGTTGCCATTATTATGGTCGGGCACGTGACAAAAGATGGCTCTCTGGCTGGCCCCAAAGTACTCGAACACTGTATCGACTGTTCGGTAATGCTGGATGGCGAAGCAGATTCCCGCTTTCGCACCCTGCGCAGCCATAAAAACCGCTTTGGTGCGGTAAATGAGCTGGGTGTATTTGCAATGACCGAACAAGGATTGCGAGAGGTCAACAACCCTTCTGCTATCTTCCTGAGCCGTGGGGATGAGATTACCTCAGGCAGCTCCGTTATGATTGTCTGGGAAGGCACCCGCCCTTTGCTGGTGGAAATTCAGGCTCTGGTCGATCATTCCATGATGTCAAATCCACGCCGTGTGGCAGTGGGGCTTGAGCAAAACAGGCTGGCAATTTTACTTGCTGTCCTGCATCGACATGGAGGCCTGCAAATGGCTGACCAAGATGTTTTTGTCAATGTCGTGGGCGGTGTGAAAGTAACAGAGACGAGCGCCGATCTCGCGTTATTACTCTCCTTGGTTTCCAGTTTCCGTGACAGACCCCTGCCCAAAGATTTGGTGGTATTCGGCGAAGTCGGCCTGTCAGGAGAAATCCGTCCGGTTCCCAGCGGTCAAGAACGTATTTCAGAAGCAGCCAAGCATGGTTTTAAACGAGCGATTGTTCCATACGCGAATATGCCGAAAAAAGATTTACCCAATATGAAAGTATTCGGTGTGAAAAAATTGGCTGATGCTTTATCCATTCTGGAAGATCTGAATGATTAACCA
This sequence comes from Xenorhabdus santafensis, assembly GCF_033949405.1. Lineage (NCBI taxonomy): Bacteria > Pseudomonadati > Pseudomonadota > Gammaproteobacteria > Enterobacterales > Morganellaceae > Xenorhabdus > Xenorhabdus santafensis. The sequence goes on from NZ_VCDN01000031.1 coordinate 75,127, forward strand.
CTTCGGTCATAAACGACTGACATACAAATCCCATTAAGTGAACATTATTATTTGCCTGCCTATCATCACTCCAGATGATACAGGCAAATAAAAAATCACTTAACGTCATAGATAATATTATTTAATTTCTTTTACTCTCACGGTTCATTGCCTTTTATTCTGACAAAACGCTGCCAATATTTTAAACCGGAATTGGTTATGTATTTATTTCTATAACGCATAAAAAACAATCTAAAGCAATGCACAGGCAGCCATACTCAAATCAATTAATAATTGGCTTAACAATTTGCTATCTGTTTCCTTTATATTTTTACCTTTCATAACAATCATGTTATTTTGTTTAGTATATTAAACAAGAGGAGGTTTTATGAGGCAGTTTGACTACTTAAAAGAAGCGATCAAACAAGCGGGCTACACATTACAACAAGTTGCTGATGCAAATGGCATGACAAAAGGTTATTTAAGCCAGCTCATTAACGACAAAATAAAAAGCCCCAGCGCACAAAAACTTGCATCTCTCCACCAATATCTAGGATTAGCCTATCCCATGGAAAAGAAAACTATCGGTGTTGTGTTTGGTAAATTTTACCCATTGCATACAGGGCATATTTATTTGATCCAACGTGCATCAAGTCAGGTTGATGAATTACATGTTGTTCTTTGTTATGACGAGGTACGCGATCGCGAGCTGTTCATCAATAGTTCCATGTGCCAGCAACCGACAGTCAGTGACCGCTTGAGATGGCTGCTGCAAACGTTTAAATATCAGAAAAATATACATATCCATGCATTTGATGAACAAGGAATGGAACCTTACCCCAACGGCTGGAAAAGCTGGAGCCAAGGCATAAAAACATTCTTGGCAGAGAAAAGCATCAATCCGAAATATATCTATTCCAGCGAAGCACAGGATGCTGCGCATTATAAAGAGTACTTCGACATCGAAACCGTTCTCATCGATCCACAGCGCTCATTTATGAATATCAGTGGCAGCCAGATACGTCAGGCTCCTTTCCACTATTGGGAATATATCCCAACCGAAGTGAAGCCCTTTTTTGTACGCACTGTCGCCATTCTTGGCGGGGAATCGAGTGGCAAATCAACGCTGGTGAATAAATTGGCCAATACGTTCAACACAACCAGTGCTTGGGAATACGGGCGTGAATACGTATTTTCCCATCTGGGAGGCGATGAAAGAGCCCTGCAATATTCTGACTACGATAAAATTGCTTTAGGCCATGCTCAATACATTGATTTTGCAGTTAAATATGCCAATAAAGTTGCTTTTATTGATACAGATTTCGTGACAACACAGGCCTTTTGCAAACGCTATGAGGGAAAAGAACATCCTTTTGTTCAGGCCTTGATAGACGAATATCGCTTTGATTTAGTTATCCTGCTAGAAAACAACACACCGTGGGTAGCTGACGGTTTAAGAAGTTTAGGCAGTGAACGGGATCGCAAAGAATTCCAGCAATTACTCGAAAACTTGTTAAAGAAAAATAATATTGACTATGTTTGTGTCAATTCATCTGATTATGATCAACGCTTTTTACACTGTGTTGAATTAGTGCAAAAAATGTTAATGGAATAACTAAGATTTATCTATTTTATAGATAAGTCTTATATTATTATCTCAATTAATTGATAATGATTTATTTTCCATGGAAACATTTATTTTTGACTATTTATGCCGCATTATCATTTTATTGAATGTTTAGTGCGGTTATTTTTACAATGGTAATAAAATAAATTGTGATAATAATATTTTTTGATGCTTAAACATTACTATTTTGACTTGAATTGTAGGGAAATAAGTCATTTAATGAACAGACCTATTGATTTATTTATATAAAATTTATTAGTTATTAAATAATCCACATAGATTTTAGGCTTATTACAATAATGGAGGTAACGAAAAGATAACATTAAAATATTAATGAAATATATAATGACTTTTTTCCTTATTAATATATTAGATAAAGATAGAAGTTCTTATACTATTTTTATTTAACTTAGTCTTTACTTTATGCGTAATTAATTAATATTATTTGTTTTTTTATTCTAAGACTAAGAAATATCTGGTTTATTATATAGTCGTTGTAAATAATAATTGACATAAGATGGCTTATATACAGAACGAAGATATTTCATATATAAACTATTTTTACTCGCACAATACAATACGGATATTAGTGTTATTGCGAAGGAATTTAGACAGCATATGTTAAGGAAAAAGTTTTAATCTTTTAACCTAATTGTGTTGAGAATATGAACTTAAATCAATTTAAATCGATTGAAGTTATCAATATTTCATATGGTTTAACTGATAGCACAGTTAATCATGAAATGATTTCAGATATCACATTTTCTATTATACCAGGTGAAATTACTTTGATAACAGGGCCGAAGGCATCGACAAACCGCACTATGCTGTCGATTGCATCGGGTATGTTACAACCAGATCAAGGAGATGTATTAATTAATAATAACAAGTTGAAACTAATGAATGAGGTAGAATTAGGCCAGTTTCACTCAGAAAATAGTGGCTTTATCTTCCCGGGGTTCAACTTATTTAGTGAACTCACACTGCTAGATAACTTGTTATTATCAACTTCACATGGATTATCACTTTCTCGCGAACAATCTGAAAAGATCGCACAGAAGTCGTTAGATATTGTGAAATTAGGCAATAAGAGCCGTTATTACCCAGGGGAGTTGTCTGAAAACGAAAAACAATTGGCTGCGATAGCAAAAGCCATTGTCAGAAGACCTGAATACTTATTTGCCGATGATCCAACGAAAAACTTAGATCATCAGGCGTTTCAGACGCTCATGAATATCTTTAAATTTATTGCACATGAACAGAAAGGTACTGTTGTGATTGCTTCCCAAGATAAACGCCTCATGCAACATGCTGACAGCGTTATCACTTTAGCAAGCGGGAAGGCAGTGAAAACTTATGAGTCTTTTCTGGAACAAAGAGTGCTAGTGTAGTCATCGTCATTATGACCATATAATGATGGTCATAACCACAAAAAACGGCCTGATATCAGGCCGTTTTTTTATCAGCTTATTTGCTGATCTTTTTATACTTGATACGGTGAGGCTGTAGTGCTTCAGCACCCAGTGTCCGCTTTTTATAATCTTCGTATTCGCTGAAGTTACCCTCAAAGAAGGAAACTTTACCTTCATCCTGATAATCAATGATGTGTGTCGCGATACGGTCAAGGAACCAACGGTCATGGGAAATAACCATTGCACAACCCGGGAATTCCAGCAGGGCATTTTCCAGCGCACGCAGCGTTTCAATATCCAAATCGTTGGTTGGTTCATCAAGCAGTAACATGTTGCCGCCCACTTGCAGCAGCTTGGATAAGTGCAGACGGCCGCGCTCACCACCAGACAATTCACCGACTCGCTTGCCCTGATCTACACCCTTGAAGTTAAAACGACCGACATAGGCACGACTTGGGATTTCAAAGTTGCCGATACGCATGATGTCTTGGCCGCCCGAAACTTCTTCCCAAACAGTTTTGCTGTCATCCATGCTATCACGGAACTGATCAACGGAAGCCAGCTTAACGGTTTCACCCAATGTGATAGAGCCAGAATCTGGTTGTTCCTGACCGGACAACATACGGAACAGTGTGGATTTACCTGCACCATTCGGCCCGATGATCCCAACGATCGCCCCTTTTGGCAGGGAGAAGCTCAAGTCGTCAATCAGAACGCGGTCGCCATAAGACTTGGTCAAGTTGCTCACTTCCAGCACTTTGTCGCCCAGACGTGGGCCAGGCGGAATGAACAATTCACTGGTTTCATTACGTTTCTGGTACTCAACGCTATTGAGTTCTTCAAAACGAGCCAAACGCGCTTTACCTTTTGCCTGACGTCCTTTCGGATTTTGGCGAACCCACTCAAGTTCTTTCTCAATGGATTTACGACGGGCAGCTTCTGATGCAGCTTCCTGCGCCAGACGCTCATCTTTCTGCTCCAGCCATGAAGAATAGTTGCCTTCCCATGGAATACCTTCACCACGGTCAAGTTCCAGAATCCAGCCAGCCACGTTATCAAGGAAATAACGGTCATGGGTGATCGCAACTACGGTGCCTTCATAGTCATGCAGGAAGCGTTCCAGCCAAGCAACAGATTCAGCATCAAGGTGGTTGGTTGGCTCATCAAGCAGCAACATGTCTGGTTTTTCCAGCAGCAGGCGGCAAATCGCAACACGGCGACGCTCACCACCAGACAAGTGTTCAATTTTGGCATCCCAGCTCGGCAAGCGCAGGGCATCAGCCGCTCTTTCAAGCTGATTATCCAAATTATGCCCGTCATGGGATTGAATAATCGCTTCCAGCTCTCCCTGCTCTTTTGCCAACTTATCAAAATCCGCATCTGGATCAGCGTAAGCGGCATAGACTTCATCGAGGCGAGTCAGGGCATTTTTAACTTCGCTGACTGCTTCTTCCACAGCTTCGCGAACCGTATGCTCCAGATTGAGTTTAGGCTCCTGTGGCAGGTAACCGATTTTAATCCCCGGCTGTGGGCGAGCTTCACCTTCAATATCTTTATCGATGCCAGCCATAATGCGCAATAACGTCGATTTACCCGCACCATTAAGGCCAAGAACGCCTATTTTTGCTCCCGGGAAAAAACTCAGAGAAATATTTTTCAGAATATGCCTTTTCGGAGGAACGATTTTTCCAACCCGATGCATACTATAAACATATTGAGCCAAAATATTTTACCTTTTGATTATTAAGTGAATTTTTAAATTCATTTGCGTTTATAAGGCTTGGATGGCGTATTCTATCGTGACTGCCCCCCGCCGTAAACGACGAGGAGCAGTCGCCTAAGTTGTAATAAATCACGCAGATAATATGCTTATAATTACACAACACTCAGGTAAATAGCCTGAGTGTTGTGTAATTATGCATCGCGCTTTTTTGAGCGCTGTTCATTTTGGGTTCTATTCGTCGTTTGGGCATCGCGTCTGAATATTGCGCGATTAAATACCGATAGTAGTCTTCTGGAGGGGTGTGTGGCAATAAGTAAGTGGCAGCATTTTGCAATGGCTGCAAGCATGGTTTCAGTAGTTGCTGGAATGGCGCATGCTGATTCTCTGGATGCTCAGCGCCAGAGATATCAAGAGATAAAACAAGCATGGGATGCCAAAAACATGGCTGAGGTCGAGCGCCTGATGCCAACCCTGAAAAATTATCCTCTATACCCTTATCTTGAATATCGACAATTGGTTCAGGATTTACCCATTGCTACCCCGCAGCAAGTTCAGCACTTTATTAACACCCATCCGACCTTGCCGCCTGCGCGAACTCTGGCTACTCGATTTATCAACCAACTCACCAATGAGGGTGACTGGCATGGCCTTTTGGCTTTCAGCCCCAATCCGCCGGCTGCAACTGCGGAACGCTGTAATTATTACTTTGCCCAATGGGCCACAGGACATCAGCACGTCGCATGGAAAGGTGCCCAAGAGATTTGGCTGAACGGCAATTCATTGCCGACAAACTGCAATAAGCTGTTCGATATCTGGGAACAAAATGGTTATTTATCGGCCGATTTGATTTTGCAGCGCCTCGAATTGGCAATGAAGGCGAATAACACTTCGCTTGTTAACTACCTCGCCAAGCGCCTGCCTTTGGATTACCACAACTTAGGGGCAGATTTAATTAAGCTGCAACAGGATCCGGCATTGGTTGAACAATTTGCCACGACGGCAGCGCCAACAGACTTCACCCGCTCGGTTGTCATAAACGCGTTTTCCCGTTTTGTCCGCAGTAACGCTGAAGCTGCCAGAATGAGTATTCCTGTACTTGCCCGCACACAGAAAATGAATGACGCTGAGGTACAGAAATTAAAAGATCTGGTTGTATGGCAATTAATGGGAGATATCACTCCTGAGCAGGAAAAATGGCGGGATGCAAGCATCCGCGATTCCCACTCAACTAAATTGCTTGAACGGCGTGCCCGTCTGGCGCTGAAGGATGATGACTATACCGGCCTGGAAGAGTGGTTATCACTGCTGCCAAAAGACATTTTACAGCAAGATGAATGGCAATACTGGAGTGCCATCATTCTGCTTAAGCAGGGAAAAAATGCCAAAGGGGATGCAATACTGCGTAAATTGACTGAGAAGCGCGGTTTTTATCCTATGGTTGCTGCCCAGAAATTGCAGGTTCCCTATCCTCTGGTTATCAACAAATCAGAAAAGCCTGGACCTTCGCTTGCCAATATGCCGGAAATTCAGCGCATCCGTGAGTTACTGCATTGGCATATGAATGATTTAGCACGCTCAGAATGGGTTCGGTTGGTTTCATCACAAAATCGCTTGAAGCAGGAACAGCTCGCCCGTTATGCATTTGAGCAGCACTGGCCTGGGCTTAGTGTACAAGCCACTATTACAGGCAAAATGTGGGATCATCTTGAAGAACGCTTTCCGTTGGCGTGGCACAACGAATTTACCCATTTTACGTCGGACAAAGAGATCTCGCCAAGTTATGCAATGGCAATTGCCCGTCAGGAAAGCGCGTGGAATCCAGAAGCCCGTTCTCCCAAAGGAGCCAGCGGATTAATGCAAATTATGCCCAAAACAGCCGAACATACAGTAAAGAGTCAGAAAATTCAGGGTTATGCCGGCAGTAACCAACTGATGAACCCGGCCGTGAACATTAAAATAGGCACCGCTTATCTGGATTCAATTTACCAACGCTTTGATAACAACCGCATCCTAGCCAGTGCCGCCTATAACGCTGGCCCGACAAACGTTACCCGGTGGCTGACAAACTCTGCCGGGAACATTGATGCAATCGCGTTTATTGAGAGCATTCCTTTTGCTGAAACACGCTCTTATGTCAAAAATGTCCTTGCTTACGATGTGTTCTACAACAACTTCATGGGAAAAATGACAAGCATACTGACTGAAAGTGAATGGCAGAAGCATTATTAATTTATGTTATAAATATGGTATGCTGCCGTACTAGTTGAATAGTATGGCAGCTGACTATGACCCAAAATCAAACACAACATCATTTAATTGATCCGGCACTCTCCCCGGAAAATGGTGACGATTGGCATGCGCTTGTAGAATTATTGAAAACTGCATTTGAACAAAATTTGCAACATTCTATTTTGCAGCTATTATTGACTCCCGATGAACGAACGGCATTATCAACCCGGGTTCGGATTATTCAAGAATTAATGCGCGGGCAAATGAGCCAGCGTGAATTGAAAAACGAGCTCAGTGTAGGTATTGCGACAATTACTCGTGGTTCAAACAGCTTAAAAGCCGCACCATCCCATGTAAAAGCATGGTTGGAAGAACAGCTATTAAATGATAAAAAGAACGACTTAATTAAATAATTTAATTAAATGGTTATTGGGGTCATTTAGCCATGACCCCAAACTGCTTGTCATTGTGTGTGCTGTTAAGGCTGGTTATTTAATTCTTTGTAAATTTCATGATGGATAGGAACAAGAGCCAATATCAAAGCCTGATGGTAAACGCTGGTACGAGTCAGAATGCCGTTGGTGAAAAAACCGATTGCGCCGCCTTTTTGCTTAATATTATCAATGCCAGCCACGTAAGCCATTTCATGGCCAAGCTCACGTCCTTCCCGAATACCTTCCAGGACTTTTTCAGGCAGCATCAAACTGGCGGAGCGCGATTCTCCCCTGATTTGCTTGTGCTCAATAACCATCCAGGCAAACGTCATGTCATCTTCAATACCCGCTTCTACACCAACCCAAAAGTCAGCTTCCGGCCTGACCTGGCGAGCTGCCATCACTCGATGACGAGCACCTGTGCGGGTTTCCGTATTACCGATAGGTTGTTGAGGAACGCTGCTGTCTACGTTGACATCTTCTATACGGTAAGAGCCTGGGCCAAAAACATCATCGAATGCAAGGCTAATCGCTTTTATTTTCGCAGGGTTAGTTGTTGCTGCAATAACGTGGTACATATAAATAAATTATCCTTTGAATTATTTCATGATGCAGTATAACGGAAATTAAATATGTTACAGGTCTATCTTGTTCGTCATGGTGAAACCGAATGGAACGTCGCTCGCCGTCTTCAAGGGCAATCTGACAGTCCTTTGACTGAGCACGGCCAACATCAGGCTCATCTAGTTGCGCAAAGAGTCAAATCAGAAAATATTACCCATGTTATCACCAGTGACCTTGGTCGAACACGCCAGACAGCCGAAATCATCGCTAAGGCCTGTGGTTGCAAAGTCATTCTGGAACCGCGTTTGCGGGAATTACATATGGGTGTGTTGGAAAACCGCGAACTGGCTTCTCTCACTGCCGAAGAAGAAATCTGGCGCAAAAGTCTTGTCGATGGTACACCAAATGGACGGATCCCAGAAGGTGAATCGATGAATGAATTGTCTATCCGCATGAGAGCTGCGTTGGAAAATTGCCTTACCCTACCCGCAGGCAGCCGCCCATTATTAGTGAGTCATGGTATGGCTCTGGTGAGTTTGCTCTGCTCTATTTTGGGGCTTCCGGCCAATTCAGAGCGCCGTTTACGGCTGAGGAACTGTTCCATATCAAGAGTGGATTATCAGGATAGTCCGTGGCTGGCTTCAGGCTGGATTATTGAAACTGCGGGCGATATCACACATCTGGATATGCCCGCCTTGGATGAATTACAGGGTTAACACTCAATTGGGATGAGATACTCAAACTCCAAAACATGCTGTTCAGTTTGAGACTCATTCCTAGGGTTTTTCCATTCAAGATTGGTAAGGTGGTATCGCTCGACATCGTATCCCTTTCTGCGAGTGATGTTTAATTTTGGTAAACAAACTCCATAAACTGTGAAGAGAAAATCGTGTAATTGTTCATCGTCACCAAAATAACTGAACGAGATATAATTACCGCCAGGCAAAACAACCGGATTGCTTTTTTTGGTTTCAAAAGTGGCGTGTTCCGGCTCTATGGCTGTGGTATAGAGTACAGTGTGTTCATCTTCGTTTTCTGCATTGAGGATGGTATGGTGCAACCCATACAATCTGGGCGGCAATACTTCAGCGTCTTCCAGATAATTAACCCAAAAATCGTGTCTTAGCTCTTTGCCAGCCGCAGCCCACTCACCCAGCATAAAGCTGAAAGTATGTTCCGTACCAACAAGTGTTTGGTCTTCCAAAGTCACGAATTTGTGCTCTGGCAGTGGCTTATTGTCCAGCAAAATAGGTGGGCATATACCTGTTGCGCACCACTCATCACTTCTGCGATACGAAGCTGGCGTTCGATTAAACTGTTTTTTGAAAGCTCTGGTAAAAGTTTGTTGAGAATCAAAACGATATTGCAACGCAATATCTAAAATAGAGCGGCTGGTCAAACGCAGGGCAATAGCTGCTCTGGATAATCGTCTTGCACGAATATAAGAGCCAATAGCCTGACCAGTTACATCTTTGAACATTCGTTGTAAGTGCCACTTAGAGTAACCAGATTTTGCAGCAACGTTATCAAGGGACAATGGACTATCTAGATTGTTATCTAACCAATGTAGCAGATCTCGAATAATGTTGGTTTGGTTCATACATATCCCTAAGTCATTAAGACAAGAAAGAAAATAATATAAATATGAAAAGACTTGTTAAGTTAAAAATCAAAGTACTTTCATGAATACATCTGTTGTGTAGCTTGTTAGATGATCAACATTTATCTTTCTCCAAAAGATAAAAACTTCGTTTCTAGGGTTGTTTGGCGGTTTATTTTTTGGTCGCTTACTGTTCACCTATCATTCTGGCCAGCGTTGGATTTGCCTTAAGGTGCAACCTTTACCTCCTTACCATAATCATCATATTTTTATTTGAGCCAATTAATCACACACCCCTATTACAACCGTGACAATTAATTTAGCTGATAAATAGTTACTCATGAAAATATTTTGCTTAAGTCGCTATAATTGTTAGCTTATGTCAAAGATTCACGAAAATCGAATTAAACAAGAATAAGCTTGGAATAAATTAATAGCAGATCCAATAAAATGTCAAGCTTTGGATTCACGAATAAAATAACTTAATGAATTATAAGAAATTTAAATTAATTATTCCGCACAGTGAATGTCATTCTAATGATCATTACAATCCTCTGAGAAATGCGCCTGTTTGAATGGCAGTTGGGGAAGCAGAATCGCCGATAGAAGTGATTTAGTGTCCACAATTTACTCGCCTTGAATGTTTGTTAAACTATAATGCGATAACTTTTCATATTATGATTTTTCATTATAGATACATTTGCTACGTAAATATCTAATCTAAATACATTTAGTTGCATTATATGTTAATGATGGATATTTTCACTGTATTTGTTGAATTTAAGTGGACTAAATATGGTAACAATGAAGAAAGTAGTGATAGCGGCAGCCTTGCTCTTTGCTCCTGTCGTTTTGCATGCTGAAGAGATAGGCTCCGTCGATACCGTGTTCAAACTTTTTGGCCCGGATAACAAGATAGTGATAGAAGCCTTTGATGATCCTGATGTTAAAAATGTCACCTGTTACTTGAGCAGGGCCAAGACAGGCGGTATCAAAGGAGGGTTGGGATTAGCAGAGGATACATCTGACGCAGCCATTTCCTGTCAACAAGTCGGCCCGATCGAGCTGGCAGATAAGATCAAAAAATCCCCTAAGAAAGGACAGGTCGTCTTCCAGAAACGTACCTCTTTGGTGTTCAAAAAACTTCAGGTTGTACGCTTCTACGATCAAAATCGTAATTCGCTGATCTATTTAACTTATTCCGACAAAGTGATCGATGGTTCACCCAAGAATGCGATCAGTGCTGTGCCTATTATGCCGTGGAAATAACCAACAATGTTTGGGTTGGTTGACAATTTGTCCTGGTTTGCGATTGCATCATTTACAATTGGACATAGTTCACAATTGGACAAGGTTTACATTTCGGAAAAATTAGGCGAATAACTTTAGGCCAACAACTTTAGACCGACAACAAAAGAAGAAAAGCCCTGATGTCATTAAACATACGGGGCTTTTTGACTAAGCTTTAACAGCTCCTGCTATATCTTTATTGCGATACCGATAATTCCCGGTGCCTGCAACGACATCAATCAGTCGTCTAAATCACCACAGAAACGGTAACCTTCACCGTGGATAGTCGCAATAATTTCTGGTGTATCTGGCGTTGATTCAAAATGCTTACGAATACGACGGATAGTCACATCAACAGTACGATCGTGAGGTTTCAGTTCACGGCCGGTCATTTTCTTCAACAGCTCTGCGCGGGTCTGAATTTTCCCCGGATTCTCGCAGAAATGAAGCATCGCACGGAACTCACTGCGTGGCAGTTTGTACTGATCACCCATAGGGCTAACCAGTGAACGACTATTGATATCCAATTCCCATCCATTGAATTTATAACTTTCAACCTGACGACGCTCTTCACCGGAGTGGCTCAGATTCATCGTCCGCGAAAGCAGATTCCGAGCGCGAATGGTTAATTCACGTGGATTAAAAGGCTTAGTGATGTAATCGTCAGCACCTATTTCAAGGCCAAGGATCTTATCCACCTCATTATCACGGCCAGTCAAGAACATCAGAGCGACATTAGCCTGTTCTCGTAATTCACGGGCAAGAAGCAGCCCATTTTTACCTGGCAGATTAATATCCATAATCACTAAATTGATATCGTTATCTGACAGAATGTTGTGCATTTCGGAACCGTCAGTGGCTTCATAAACGACATACCCTTCAGCTTCAAAAATGCTTTTAAGGGTATTGCGTGTGACAATTTCGTCTTCAACAATCAAAATGTGCGGGGTTTGCATGGTTGCTACCTAAAATCGCTAAAAAACAGAATCTGTATGACATAAGCTGTTATTATTAAAAGATAAATATGCTGATCTTGTTCTGAATGCAGAAAACCAGCTTATGCCCAAAATAAATGTTTTGATATGTTTTACGCTAAAAGCCAGCGTCGCTTTTTTGGAGGGTACATACCTGAAAAAACCCGATTTAAACAAGGTGCTATATTAGTCTATTAACAGCAATATAACAGCTAGTAATGCATATGCCTTCTAAAAAAACTAACTTTTGTTGATACATATCAAAATCAATTGTAGCACGTTAACATTAATTGTAATTGTTAATTTTAATCTAGATGTTTTGTTATTAATCTGAATAAAATTTGTTAAAAAATGTCGTAACAACCTGGAGACCAGAAGAGACGGCCTCAGGCACAGGTGTCCAGACGCGCATGTTTTTATCATAAAGACAAAATAATTACAAAATATGTTTTTTGTGAAATTAAATACTGGGAAATAAGCTAAGCACCCAGATAATGATTTGTCCTTTTTGTTATATTTTGGTTCTTTGCAGTACGAAAAAAAACTTTTTTTTATACATTCTCTATAAAAAAAATTTGACTTCGACCACCAATTAATTTAACCAATAGGGGGTCAAACATATCAAAAGCAGACAGGAAACCATGCGTCATAACAGCCCGAAAAAAACGGTTACTACAACCACCACAATCACGATTACCACCGGAACAACGAGTTACGGTGCGGGCTGACGCGTATAAATAAAACAAAACAAGCCCGTATCCCACAAGATGCGGGCTTTTTTTTGGACAGAAATCAGGAGAGGAAGTTAATGCGAGTACTGAAATTTGGGGGCACTTCTGTTGCAAACCACCAGCGTATGCTGAGTGTGGCAGAAATCGCCGAAAATGAGTTGTCACTTGGGCAAGTTGCTTTGGTTCTGTCTGCACCAGCAAAAATTACCAACCACCTTGTGGCAATGATTGAAAAAACAGTCACCGGGCAAGATATTGTTTCCCACATGAGCGACGCCACCCAAATCTTTGCTGATTTGCTGTCGGGATTGAAAGAACACCAAGCCGGGTTCGATTACGAGCGCCTGAAAGGCGTTGTCGAGCGGGAACTGGCTCACCTGAAACAGACCTTACACGGCGTCTCTTTGCTGAAACAATGCCCGGATAGCATTAATGCAACGCTGATTTGTTGTGGTGAAAAGTTATCCATTGCCATCATGGAAGCCATGTTACAGGCTCGCGGCCACAAAGTGACTGTCATTGATCCTGTCAAAAACTTATTGGCACATGGGCATTATCTTGAATCCACCGTTGATATCCCTGTTTCTGCCGAACGAATTGCTGAACTCAACATCCCTGCTGATCACATTATTCTGATGGCCGGCTTTACCGCGGGCAACGAAAATGGCGAGCTTGTGGTACTGGGGCGCAATGGTTCTGATTATTCAGCCGCAGTACTGGCCGCGTGCCTGCGGGCCGATTGTTGTGAAATATGGACTGATGTCGATGGCGTCTATACTTGTGACCCTAGGGCTGTTGCAGATGCCCGTTTATTGAAAAGCATGTCGTACCAAGAGGCGATGGAATTGTCCTATTTTGGTGCGAAAGTTCTTCATCCCCGCACTATTGCTCCCATCGCCCAGTTTCAGATCCCTTGCCTGATTAAAAATACCGCCAATCCTGATGCTCCGGGCACTTTTATCGGTGATGGGCAGCAAGATGACAGCATGCCAATCAAGGGGATTACCAACCTGAACCACATGGCGATGATCAACGTTTCCGGCCCCGGTATGAAAGGGATGGTCGGGATGGCTACCCGGGTCTTCTCCGTCATGTCCCGCAAAGGCATTTCTGTCGTACTGATCACCCAATCGTCGTCAGAATACAGCATCAGTTTCTGTGTTCCACAAAAAGAGCTGGTTAAAGCACAGAAGGCACTGACAGAAGAATTTTATCTGGAATTGAAAGACGGCGTGCTGGATCCCATTGATGTAATCAATAACCTTGCCATCATTTCTGTGGTGGGTGACGGCATGCGTACTCAACGCGGTATTTCTGCCCATTTCTTCTCTGCATTGACACGTGCCAACATCAACATTATTGCCATTGCGCAAGGCTCTTCCGAGCGTTCCATTTCTGCCGTCATTGAAAACGATGCGGCAACGACTGCCGTTCGTCTCTGCCACCAGATGCTTTTCAACACCGCACAAGTTGTCGAAGTCTTCGTTGTGGGCGTGGGTGGCGTAGGAAGCGCATTAATAGAACAAATCCGCCGCCAGCAGGCATGGCTTAAACAAAAGCACATTGAACTGCGGGTTTGTGGCATCGCCAATTCCCGGGCTTTATTGACGGATATGCAGGGAATTTGTCTGGACGACTGGCAACAGGCACTGTCCGAAGCAACCGAACCCTTTAGCCTGAGCCGCTTAATCCGCCTTGAGAAAGAGTATCATTTGCTGAATCCGGTCATTGTTGACTGTACCTCCAATCAGGCGATTGCAGAACAATACGCCAGCTTCCTGAGCGATGGCTTTAACGTTGTCACACCGAATAAAAAAGCCAATACCCTGTCGATGGATTATTATCGCCAAATCCGTAAGGCAGCGGAAAAATCGAAGCGCAAATTCATGTATGACACCAACGTAGGTGCAGGCTTGCCAGTGATTGAAAACTTGCAAAACCTGCTCAATGCTGGGGATGAATTAGTCCAGTTCAGCGGGATCCTGTCGGGTTCTCTGTCCTATATCTTCGGGATGCTGGATGAAGGCATGACACTTTCGCAAGCAACTCTTCTGGCGAAAGAAAAAGGATTTACGGAACCTGATCCACGCGATGATCTTTCTGGCATGGACGTTGCCCGCAAGTTATTGATCCTGGCACGTGAGGCAGGTTATGAACTGGAGCTAGAAGATATCCATGTTGAGCCAGTACTTCCTGCATCCTTTGATGCCAGCGGCGATGTCAGTGACTTCTTGCAGCGTTTGCCACAACTGGATCAGGCGTTTACTCAACGTGTTGCCGATGCCGCAGCGCAAGGGGAAGTTTTGCGCTATGTTGGTCTCATTGAAGAAGGTCGTTGTACTGTGAAAATTGTCGCCGTTGATGGCAACGATCCACTTTATAAAGTCAAAAACGGCGAAAACGCGCTGGCTTTCTATACCCGTTATTATCAACCTATCCCACTGGTGCTACGTGGTTATGGGGCTGGAAATGATGTAACGGCAGCCGGCGTATTTGCTGATGTATTACGTACTCTGTC
Organism: Xenorhabdus santafensis; assembly: GCF_033949405.1. Classification (NCBI taxonomy): domain Bacteria; kingdom Pseudomonadati; phylum Pseudomonadota; class Gammaproteobacteria; order Enterobacterales; family Morganellaceae; genus Xenorhabdus; species Xenorhabdus santafensis. The sequence continues at coordinate 90,208 of NZ_VCDN01000031.1, forward strand.
ATGGAAATTGGGGGTTTAATGGCAATCAGGGTTTATGCACCTGCCTCTATCGGGAATGTCGGTGTCGGGTTTGATGTGCTCGGCGCAGCAGTTTCTCCCGTTGATGGCTCGTGGCTTGGAGACTGTGTCTCCGTCAGTGAAGCTGAACGTTTCAGTCTGAATAATCAAGGACGTTTTGTCGGCAAATTACCTGCCGACCCCAAACAAAATATTGTCTACCAATGCTGGCAGCTTTTTTGCCAGCAACTGGGAAAAGAACTTCCTGTTGCCATGACATTGGAAAAAAACATGCCGATTGGTTCCGGGTTGGGTTCCAGTGCCTGTTCAGTCGTCGCTGGCTTGGTGGCCCTCAATGAATATGCCGGCCGCCCGTTTAACCGCGATCAATTGTTGGCCATGATGGGGGAGCTGGAAGGACGGCTTTCCGGTGGGGTGCACTATGATAACGTTGCCCCTTGCTATCTGGGTGGCTTGCAATTGCTGTTATCGCAGAACACGCCGCTTTGCCAGTCAATTCCATCATTTGATGATTGGCTGTGGGTAATGGCTTACCCCGGCATCAAAGTACCGACAGCAGAAGCACGGGCTATCTTGCCGAAACACTATTCCCGCAACGACATCATCGAGCACGGGCGCCATTTTGCAGGTTTCATTCATGCCTGCCACTCCCGCCAATCAGAATTGGCGGCCGAACTGATGAAGGATGTAGTCGCCGAACCTTATCGCACACAGCTTCTGCCCGGATTTGCTGAAGCACGTGATGCGGTAAAAGAACGAGGGGCACTGGCGTGCAGCATTTCCGGTTCAGGCCCGACACTTTTTGCCATTTGCAACGACATGACTATAGCTGAAGAAGTCGCACAATGGCTGCAACAACATTACGTACAAAATGACGAAGGCTTTGTACACATTTGCCGTCTGGATCTCGAAGGCGCACGACAGGTAGGGTAATTATGAAACTTTATAACTTAAAAGACAGCAGCGAACAGGTTAGTTTTTCACAGGCAGTAAAACAGGGATTGGGTAAACAACAAGGACTGTTTTTCCCGCAGGATTTACCGAAATTCACTCGTGCCGAAATCGATGATCTATTGAAATTGGATTTTGCCAGCCGCAGCCAGAAGATCCTTTCTGCCTTTATTGGTGATGAAATTCCCGCAGAGCAATTGGCAGAGCGCGTTAAAAACGCATTCGCTTTCCCTGCCCCTGTAAAAAAAGTTGAAGAAGACATCGCTTCGCTGGAGCTATACCACGGCCCGACGTTAGCTTTCAAAGACTTTGGTGGCCGCTTCATGGCTCAAATTCTTGCACAAATTGCCGGGGAACAGCCTGTTACTATTCTGACAGCCACGTCCGGGGATACCGGTGCCGCCGTTGCTCATGCCTTCTATGGTTTGGATAATGTACAAGTGGTGATTTTGTACCCGGAAGGCAAAATCAGCCCATTACAGGAAAAACTTTTCTGTACACTGGGTGGCAATATCCACACCGTCGCCATCAACGGTGATTTCGATGCTTGCCAAGCGCTGGTCAAGCAAGCTTTCGATGATGAAGAGCTAAAACAAGCCCTGCACCTCAATTCAGCCAACTCCATCAATATCAGCCGATTACTGGCACAGATTTGTTACTACTTTGAAGCCGTTGCGCAGATCCCCGCCGAGAAACGCGAACAATTGGTGATTTCTGTGCCAAGTGGCAACTTCGGCAATTTAACGGCTGGCTTGCTGGCAAAATCGCTGGGGCTGCCAATCAAACGTTTTGTCGCAGCAACCAATGTTAATGACACGGTTCCCCGTTATTTGGCAGAAGGCGAGTGGAAGCCTCATCAAACCATCGCAACACTGTCCAACGCGATGGATGTCAGCCAACCCAACAACTGGCCACGCATTGAAGAATTGTTCAAACGTCAGGGCTGGGCACTGGATGAGCTGGCAAGAGGTGTTGTGGATGACGCAACCACCCAAATCACCATGCAGGAACTGGCTGAAAAAGGTTACATTTCCGAACCACACGCAGCCATTGCTTACCGGGTTTTGCGGGATCAATTACAGGAAGGGGAATACGGCCTGTTTTTGGGCACGGCCCATCCGGCCAAATTCAAAGAAAGTGTCGAGGCCATTCTCGGCCAGCCACTGCCATTGCCGGCAGAACTTGCAGAGCGGGCAGATTTGGCTTTGCTCTCCCATTTCTTGCCGGCTGACTTTTCCAGCCTGCGCGAATTTTTGATGGAACGAGCGCCCAAGTAATGGGCCAAGCTATAAGAATGTTTGGCATTAATTAACATTCCTCACTCCACCTATTGGATAGGTGGAGTGAAATTCACCGTTCAGGGAAATTAACCTTGCTCAGGGCGCTTAAACACCAGCTCATTCCCTTTAGACAGCGCATCATCAAAAGCATATCCATCCAGATTAAATTCCATCAACTGTGCCGGATTAGTCAGCTTATTCTGAATGATAAAGCGGCTCATCAGCCCACGGGCTTTCTTGGCGTAAAAACTGATCACTTTGAATTTGCCGTTCTTTTCATCCAGAAAAACAGGTTTGATAATATTGGCAGACAGTTTTTTGGTATTAACCGATTTAAAATATTCGTCTGATGCCAGATTAACCAAAACATCGTCACCCTGCTGTTCCAGAGCCATATTCAAGTTTTCCGTGATCTTATCACCCCAAAACGCATACAGATCTTTACCACGCGGATTTCCCAGCTTAATGCCCATTTCCAAACGGTAAGGTTGCATCAAATCGAGGGGGCGCAATACGCCATACAAGCCAGATAAAATCCTCAAATGAGTCTGGGCAAAATCAAAATCGTCAGCAGAGAAGGTTTCCGCCTGCATACCGGTATAAACATCCCCCTTGAATGCCAAAACCGCCTGACGGGCATTTTCCGGTGTGAAATTGGGCTGCCATTCGCTGAAACGGACGGCATTCAGACCGGCCAATTTATCGCTGATGCTCATCAAACTGCCGATTTGCGCGGGAGTTAACGTGCGGCAAACCTCAATCAATTGCTGAGAATTGCCCAACAACTCTGGTTGGCTATATTTTTCTGTTGCGAGTGGGCTGACATAATCGAGTGTTTTTGCAGGTGAAATAGTAATAAGCATTGTTTTTTTCCTGATAATCTGAGCTTTCATCACTTTAGCAAAAAAGAACAGAAAGGGGAGGTGTTCCAGGCATGTAAAATACACTCCGATTAATACATATCCGCATTTGATTTTGTAGCCCAATTGGGCCACTGTATGTTTATCAACCAACACAGGAGATATAATATGCCTGCAAATGCTGTTGTTCGTGCTCGTATAGATGAAAAACTAAAAAATGAAGCAGCTGAAGTATTAGCTAGTATGGGTTTAACTCTGTCTGATCTAGTGCGCATAACTCTGACCAAAGTAGCTAAGGAAAAGGCTTTACCGTTCGATATTCGTATCCCTAACGAAATTACTGATAAAAGCATTTCTGCCAGTGAAAAGGGTTTAGATATACATAAAGCAAAAGATGCTGATGATCTATTTGAGCAACTAGGTATCTGATACACCATGAAACAGCGGGAGATTGAATATTCCAGCCAGTTTCAAAGGGACGTAAAATTGGCTCAGAAGCGAAATAAGGATATGAATAAATCAAAAAAACTTATAAAGCACCTAATTAACGATGAGCTACCTTTGCCCTCTGTATACAAAGATCATCAGCTACAAGGTAGTTATAAAGGTTATAGGGATGCTCATATAGAACCCGATTGGATTTTAGATTCTACAAAATTACTGACGAGTTGCTTCGATTCGAACGAACAGGAACCCATTCTGACCTGTTCTAATTTCAATATATATCCGCATAAGCGGATTTTCAGCTCATTGAGTTTTTTTCAATAGGGTACTTTCTTTAAAATTTATTGCCCACTTCATCACTGTGATCCCGGCAAATTCGTTTTTGTTGCCTCGTTGAGGTTGATATTGGTACAGCCGCACTTGACCATGTTATTATCACGGAATGGCGAGGCAACGTTGCCAAAGATTTTACGTATAACGATGAGATATTAAACATGACCGATAAACTGACTTCCCTGCGTAAACTGACAACAGTAGTAGCAGATACCGGGGATATCGCGGCGATGAAACTGTATCAGCCGCAAGATGCGACCACCAACCCTTCCCTGATTTTGAATGCAGCCCAAATTCCGGAATATCGCCAACTGATTGATGATGCAGTTGCATGGGCGCGTGGTCAAAGTGATTCCCGTGAACAGCAAATTATCGATGCCGGCGACAAATTGGCAGTTAACATTGGTCTGGAAATTCTGAAGCTGATCCCGGGCCGCATTTCCACAGAAGTTGATGCTCGTCTGTCTTATGACACCGCAGCCAGCGTAGCGAAAGCAAAACGCCTGATCAAGCTGTACAACGAAGCAGGTATCAGCAATGACCGTATCCTGATCAAACTGGCTTCCACATGGCAGGGTATCCGTGCGGCAGAGCAGTTGGAAAAAGAAGGCATCAACTGTAACCTGACTTTGTTGTTCTCCTTTGCCCAAGCACGTGCTTGCGCAGAAGCGGGTGTTTTCCTGATTTCTCCATTCGTCGGCCGTATTCTCGACTGGTACAAAGCGAACAGCGACAAGAAAGAGTTCGCACCACATGAAGATCCAGGTGTAATTTCTGTCTCTGAAATTTACCAATACTACAAAGAGCACGGCTACAACACCGTCGTCATGGGCGCAAGTTTCCGTAACGCTGGCGAAATTCTGGAACTGGCTGGCTGTGACCGCCTGACAATCTCTCCAGCCTTGCTGAAAGAGCTGTCTGAAGCGGAAGGTGAAGTCGAGCGCAAGCTGGGCTATGAAGGCGAAACCAAAGCACGCCCAGAACCAATGACTGAAGCTGAGTTCTATTGGGAACACCATCAGGATGCAATGGCAACTGAAAAACTGGCGGAAGGTATCCGTAAGTTTGCAATCGACCAAGGCAAACTTGAAAGCATGATCGCAGACCTGCTGTAATCTCAAGCGACACGCTTTTTTATTCAGATTCTCATATTAAAGGTGGCTCTCGAGCCGCCTTTTTTTGTCTTGTTTTAACTCAATAAATAACCCATTTTTCCATTTATTCTGCTGATGAAGGCATATCGTTTTTGAATGAAGCTACCTTGATTTCATATCTCATCATTTCTATAGTCACTATAGATATATCCGAAATAAATTAATCAATATAGATATTGTTGGGGGCGTTTATGAGAAGACCTATATCTATGCGGCGACCTATGTCACAGAATCTAAGCCCATTACCAACGCTAGAACAGCCTAATTTGACTTTAGGCCCGGTCATTCAGCATTTAATCAGATGCTCCTCAGTAGGATTCTTCCGACATAACAAGCAACTCTCTTTTGTAGGGCATGATAAGGCTAATTATCAATTAGTTGCACAAGCCTTCAAAAAAATTGAATCTACTCATAGCGGGGCGCGTTTGCTGGAATCCATTCGATATATTTCCCGACTTAAGTCAAAAAACATCGTGATTCATCTGGATTATGACAAAAACCCGTATGTTAAGCCGAACTACTTTGATGATGCCCATAACCGTAGAGGAACGGGTTCCGAGTTTCATTGCTATCTGCCTTCACTCAAACCCATCTATGACTCAAACTATTCGAATGATATGACATTGGAACAGTTTTATGCATGTATCGTGTATCATGAATTACTGCATGTTTTCCATAATTTGAAAGGGAATCGTCTTGTCGTAATGCCTTCTGATCCACACTCATCAGCGAGCAGCAACGTTTTACTTGAAGAAGCAAGAACAGTGGGATTGGGTAGTTTTTCAGATGAAGAGTTTTCAGAAAATAAATTCAGAAAAGAAATAAAGGTTCCTCTCAGAACATCTTATCAAAGTAGCGATACCCTCATACACGACGACAATACAGGCAGTAAAAGCTTTGATAGCTCCCCAGAAGAGCTACATCCTCTGCTTCCTCACCAGACTCCTAAGTTGTAATTAGCTTAGCCATCACTCGTCTAACACTGTTGCTGGCCTAAGTAAAAAATTAATCTGGCAGCCTGCTTTGTACTGTGAGTTCCACTGAAATGGTGTCTTTTTCTGAAATTAAAAAATAACATACAATTGAACTATCGATAATTAACTCCCGCAATAATTAAATAAACATTTCCAATTGATTAATTTATATGGGTGTTTTATTTTTTAATAGTTAACTATTAATTGAAATTACCATTTTTATTAAAATTTGAGCAATAAAGCATAAAAGATAATATAAAGATCTCAAATGGCAACATGAGATTATAAATAACATTGATAATAACACTATATTATTAAATTTTTATGGTTAATAATTTTTATAAAAATTTTAATTTAATTCCATAACAAACAAAGCAATTACAATTTCAATTTTAATTTTTTAAGCTGGACAAAATATGAATGATGAAATTTATATTAACCTTGATGAATCTTTATTTAAATTATCTGAATATGGTTTAACAGATACTGAACGTGGGAAAGCCTTGTCAGGTCTAAGGTCATATGTAAAGAAAACACAGAGCAAATTTCTAGGTTATCAAACCAGCCAAAAATTTCGTTATTCATTGGATCTGAGTGAATACCTAGATATTCATTTGAACAATGTTGGCGATCCATTTCAGGCAGGTAATTATAGACTTAACACAAAGGTTGCTGAATGTGCTGTATTGGATTATTTTGCTAAACTTTGGCACGCACCTGACAGCAATAACACCGCATTAGGTGAAGGCTATTGGGGTTATATCTTGTCAATGGGAAGCACGGAAGGGAATTTATATGCCCTGCGTAATGCGCGTGACTATTTGTCTGGAAAAGCACTCTGGGTTGATTTGAATTCAGATAATTACATTGAACGAAGAGTCTGTCTGGAAGGTAATGAAAATTCACTAACCCCCATACTTTTTTACTCCGAAGATACACACTACTCAATTGATAAAGCCAAAGATATTTTGTTGCTACCGACTTTTGCTGAAATTGGTGAATCGCGTTATCCGGGACAATGCCCTCTTAAAACGGATAATGGCAAATGGCCAACAAAAGTTCCATCTCTGCCAACAGGCTCAATTGATCTAAATAAATTAAGCATACTCGTAGAGTTTTTTGCGTCACGCGGTTTCCCGATCGTGGTCAATTTCAACTATGGCACAACCTTTAAAGGTGCTCTGGATGATGTCAGCGGTGCGATTGATTTACTGCTCCCCATACTTGAGAAGTACGGCCTCAAAGATAGAACGCTTCCCATTACACTGGAAAATGGCCAAATTGTTAAAAGCCCTCGAAATGGCTATTGGTTCCACATTGATGGCGCATTGGGCGCTGTTTATGGCCCATTCCTAGAAAAAGCGAGAGAGCAAGGAATCGATATTGGTTTAGGAGCGCTTCCTTCATTTGATTTCAGAAACCCAATCCATTCGATGGTGACCAGCGGTCACAAAGAAATGGGAACACCATGGCCGACAGGCGTTTATCTGACCAAACAAAAATACCTGCTAGACTTCCACAGTGTGGATTATATCGGTGCTCAGGATTCTACTTTATCGGGTTCGAGAAATGGTTTTTCGGCACTGCTGCTTTGGCATTATCTGGCCACACATTCTTATAATGACCAGATTGAAAACATCATCCATCGAGTTAGGAAGAGTGAAAATATCTATCAGAAATTGCTGGCATTGAGTGGCGAGATTGGTCTGGATCTGCACGTCCATCGTTCACCACTTTCCCTTTGCATCCTTTTCCTTTGCCCTAACAATGATATTGTTGATGATTTCTCACTGTCGACGGAAGTTAAAGATGGTATTAAATATGCACACTTTTTCATTATGCATCACGTGACAGATGAGCTAATTAACCAATTTATAACGGCATTGAGCCAACCTGGCGCTTTTAACAGAAAACTATCTTTGAATAATCAGCCAGAACTCACCGCTATGTGCGGCTAATTATTAAAACCCAATAATCCTGATAGCCGAGAAAGTCATACGGTGTGGCCGTTGTCATTTTCTGAAATCAACTGCACCAACAAATAGGGCTTAAGGTCTAATGTACATATGGCTTCTGAAAAAATAATTTTAGAAGTCATATGAAGTAAACTCAGTTATACGCAATGCTTATGGGCACAAGACCAAAAGCTGAATAGGAAAACGTGGATTATTCAAAATAGGAATAAACGCACGATCAAGTGGCAGGAACCTTTACTGAATATGAATATTATTTTTAACACTTCATCTAACTCATTTAATATATGACCCTATCTTTGTACTTATTGCTGCAAAACATGGCGGCTCTTATTTATCTATAATGCTGCATAGCCTGATACTCACCAAAAACTCATTGATATGATCAAGAATGGCTATCGGATGTCGTTCCATTGCCCATATTATAAATATCAGCCTTCATGCCGCTCCCCGACATTTAACAACTCTAAATTGCCACAGTTACCCCAGATACTTCTGATCCATTTCTTTCTGCCTTTGACAAAAAGAGATCTCTACAAAATCCTCCCCGCAGTGCCTTATAAAACCCATCTCCATGATTGCGCTGCAACGAATTCAAGGAAATGCTACCATTGCCTGACCACGCGAATGTCCACTTTGCGCACTTGTTGCTTTTCACTCGTGGCAGGTGACAAATTTGATTGCTTTCTATTACTATTAACTGAGGTTTGTATGAATACTTTGCGCATTGGCCTCGTATCTGTTTCCGATCGAGCTTCCAATGGTGTCTATCAGGATAAGGGGCTGCCAGCTCTGGAAGAGTGGCTGGAAAAAACAATTACCACACCTTTCAACGTAGAAACTCGCCTGATCCCCGACGAACAACCCCTGATCGAACAAACCCTGTGTGAATTGGTCGATGAGTTGGGCTGCCATTTGGTATTGACCACTGGAGGAACAGGCCCTGCCCGTCGCGATGTCACGCCGGATGCAACACTGGCAATCGCCGATCGTGAAATGCCCGGATTTGGGGAGCAAATGCGCCAAATCAGCCTGAAATTTGTTCCAACCGCAATCCTTTCCCGTCAGGTAGGCGTCATCCGCAATCAGGCGTTAATCCTCAACCTGCCCGGGCAACCTAAAGCTATTGCAGAAACGTTGGAAGGGTTGAAGGACGAGAGTGGCAAAGTGATAGTTTCCGGTATTTTTGCCAGTGTGCCTTATTGCATCCAATTGTTGGATGGCCCTTATGTGGAAACTGACGAATCGGTTGTCGCCGCATTCAGGCCCAAAAATGCCCGTCGTTAAGGGGTTGCCATTTTTCCTTTAGCATTCCTCATGCTTCCCCTTCTGTCGTAAAGGTTCTGAACCGATCCAGAACCTTTATGGATAAAGTAAGTTTGATAAAGTGAATTGATGTAAGCCGAAAACCCTATCATTTACTCAAACTTTCGCCGTTGGTTTCAATCAATTGCTTATACCAGTGGAAACTTTTCTTGCGGCGGCGCTCCAACGAGCCGGTTCCTTGCTCATTCTGGTCAACATAGATATAACCGTAGCGTTTGCTCATCTCACCTTTTGAAGCACTGACCAAATCAATCGCGCCCCAACTGGTATAACCCATAATTTCAATCCCATCCTCGATCGCTTCCCTGACCTGAATAAGATGATCGTTGAGATATTGGATACGATAATCATCCTGAATACTGCCGTCCGCTTCCAGCTTATCTTTGGCACCCAACCCATTTTCAACAATAAATAACGGTTTCTGGTAACGATCCCACAGTAAATTCAATAAAACTCGTAACCCAACCGGATCTATCTGCCATCCCCACTCGGAGCTGGGCAAATGCGGGTTGGTTATCATCCGCAGGATATTGCCCTGCTGTTTCTGGTATTCTGATTCATCCGCTGTTGTGCAGCCACTCATGTAATAACTAAACGAAATAAAATCGACAGTATTTTTCAAATCCAATCTATCTTGTTCCGTTATCACGAGATTAATGCCGTTTTCGCGGAAATAACGCAGCATGTAGCTCGGATAGCTGCCGCGACATTGAACATCCCCAAAGAACAGCCATTTTTGATTTTGTTGAAGTGCCGCCAATACATCATCTGGTTTACACGTGAGTGGGTACACCAATCCCCCCAATAACATGTTCCCAATTTGGGCATCTGGAATAATTTCCCGGCACATTTTAACCACGCGGGAACTGGCAACTAATTGATGGTGAATGGCCTGATAAATGTCAGATTTACTGCTGTTTCTTGCCAATCCAACGCCAGTCATAGGTTCATGCAATGACATATTAATCTCATTGAATGTCAGCCATAATTTCACTTTTTTCTGATAACGGGTGAATACCGTACGTGCGTACTGCTCAAAGAACGTGATTAATTTACGATTACCCCAGCCACCATATTTTTTAACCAATGCCCACGGCATTTCATAATGGGATAAGGTGATCAAAGGCTGAATGCCGTGCTTCGCCATTTCATCGAACAATCTGTCATAAAATGCCAGCCCGGCTTCGTTAGGCTGTGCTTCGTCCCCTTGTGGAAAGATCCGGCTCCATGCTATGGAAGTGCGCAGGCATTTAAAGCCCATTTCAGCGAACAGAGCGATATCTTCAGGGTAACGGTGATAAAAATCGATAGCGATATCTTTGAGATAGGGTGTTTTGTCCGAAAGATCACGTTCGATAATGGGGCCTATGATACCTTGGGGCATAACATCTGACGTAGATATCCCTTTTCCATCCGTCAAATAAGCACCTTCAACCTGATTGGCTGCAATTGCGCCGCCCCACAGGAAATGCGTTGGGAACTGTTTCATTCAAATTTCCTCTTATCGCTTATAAATAATTAATGAACAGTAATTAGTTTCGTTCTATCTCTCGTCCAACTCTTGATACAGGTAAATTCGTGGCCGTTGGCATCTCAGTAGCTGAAATCGCAGTCGCTGGCAGACCAAACTTCCAAGTCAAAACAGTAGATACAGCAAGCGCCAATAACGCACCGAATAACGCCCCCCACACCGTATTATCCAGTCCTGACGGTGGGATCATTTGAGTGATGGTTAACATGTTGACTATCCCCGCTGAATAAACAGCACTTTGGTAATACCCAACGACTGAGCCACCGATGGCTCCGGCTATGCAACCAAAAATAAAGGGGCGTCGGTAAGGTAGAGTTACGCTATAAACAGCCGGTTCCGTGATACCGAAGAAGCCGGATATGGCAGTAGAGCCGGATAGCATTCTCAACTTAACATCACGGGAACGAAGGAATACCCCGAATGCTGCCCCTGCTTGCCCCAGCACAGCAGGCAGCAATAAAGGCGATAACGTATCATGCCCGATGACTGCCAGGTTATTGACGACAACAGGCACCAAGCCCCAATGCAGGCCAAAAATGACACAGACTTGCCAAATAGCGCCCATAACAGCCCCCGCCAAAACCGGGGCGAACGCATAAATGGCCTGATATCCATTGGCTAATAGCTGGCTTAGCCAAGTGGCAATAGGGCCAATGACAATAAATACCAGCGGAACCATCAACATCAGGCAAATCAGAGGGGTCGTGAAATTTTTGATTGCCGCCGGGGAGTACGCGTTGAGTTTTTTTTCCAACAAACAACTCAACCAAGAAGCCAAAATAATCGGAATTACCGAGGAGCTATAGTTCAAAAATGTGATGGGTATTCCCATAAAATGTTCAATTGGGCTACCCGCAACAGTTGAAGTTTCAAAAGCGGAGATAATCAGTGGATGAACCAGCGCCCCACCAATTGCCATCGAAATGAAAGGGTTGCCGCCAAATTTTTTACCGGCTGTATACCCCAATAACAGAGGGAAAAAGTAGAACAACGAATCACTCGCCGCATATAAGATGCGATAAGTTCCACTTTCATGTGATGTCCAATCAAATACAATGGCAACTGAAAGTAAGCCTTTCAAAATACCCGCAGCCGCCATAACGCCGAGAAAAGGCGTGAAAATTCCCGAAACGACGTCAATGAAGCGATTAAATAAGTTTTCTGTTTTTTCCTCTTTGTCCCCAGCCTCTGCTGTCGGTGCTGGCGCATCAGAAAGGTGTAAAATTTGTTGAATGGCCTGATAAACCTCTCCAACGTTGTTACCGATGACAACCTGAAATTGCCCCCCGCTTTCAACGACTGTGATAACACCCGTGTTAGCTTTAATTTTATCTATATCGGCCAATGCCCGGTTTTTGAGTTTAAAGCGTAGCCGAGTCGCGCAATGGATAAGACTGACGATATTTTCTTTGCCACCAACATCAATAATGATTTCCTGAGCCAGACTGCGGTATTTCATGCTGCTTTCCTCGTTTTATGCACTGCACATATTCCAGTCGCAAGAGGTTTTATCTCTGTTAGCATCCAGCTTTTGATGACATCCAAAAATCCAGCCTGTGGCCTGGCGAATTTATTCTCGACTAATTTGCCATTTCCTAGCCGTCACGCCGCATTTTTAAATCCATTGGATATATATTAAAAACTATAGATGAAAAAAAATCCGACACGCCTTCTCTATGTCATAAAGAAGATCGATATCAGATTTTTTTCCTACTGGGATTAAGCCCCTGCAGTCATAAACGAAAAACAGTAATCTTGAATTCCCTCAAAATTACATTTTAAATTTAATTCTTCTCTATCTTCATTCCTGCATCCCGCCATTCCGCAAACCCTTTTTTAAATCGGCGGGCCTGAATTCCTTTAGCCCGAAGCAATTCAAGGGCATTGGCGGAAAGCACGCAATAAGGGCCGCGGCAATAAGCGATCAATTCCTGACGGGATGGCAATTCACTTAGCCGATTTTCCAGTTCATCGATGGGAATATTGATGGCATTGGGCAAGTGGCCTTGTTCGAATTCCTCTTTTGGCCTGACATCCAGTAGCGTCATGCTCTGCTCTTTGATCCTGTCCAGCAACTCTTCCCATGAAATCGCTTCCTGACTGTTCGTATCATCAATCAGCCTGCGCATTTCTGTGCGGTTAAATTCAGCATATTTCTGGAGTGCAGAGATAATTTCTTGCACCGGCCCTTCTCCCCGGCGGTAAAACACATGCTTTCCTGATTTGCGGGATTGAAGTAAACCGACCCGTTTGAGGAGCTGGAGATGTTGAGAAGTATTGGCAATGGACAGGCCAGAAAGCTCCGATAGATTTTCCACGGATTGCTCAGAATTAACCAAGCATTGAAACAAAGTTAGGCGATGAGGATTTCCCAGCACTTTGGCAATTTCCGCAACTTCATCAAGAAATTGTTTATCAAACATTGACATCATACTTCCAACACTATTACATTCAATAAAATTATTGAACATGATAATATCAAAATCTGTCAGGCATTGCGAGCACCAGTTTGCAACCTAATGAGATGTAGATATCAGTAATTGACTATTTTATTTGTTGACTACTTTGTTAGCCAATGACTGTAATTAGTCAAAATTCGGGGGTAGCAAAAAATGAATGAAGGATTGGAGTTGATTGTTCGTTCCATACTCATTGGGGTTGGGGCGACAGTTGTCATGGATCTTTGGGCTGTTTTCGTCAAACGCTTTTTCGGTATTCCTTCGCTGAACTATAGTATGGTGGGACGCTGGATCGGCCATATGCCAAAAGGCCAGTTTACTCATCAAAGTATTATGCAGGCTGAACCTGTGAAAGGAGAAAGCGGAATTGGCTGGTTTGCCCACTATTTGATAGGCGTCATTTTTGCGGGCGTTCTATTGCTTATCTATGGGTTGGACTGGGCAAAAAACCCGACGTTTCTTCCGGCAATAATTGTAGGGATCATTTCTGTAGTAGCACCATTCTTCATTATGCAACCAAGTTTTGGAATGGGCGTGGCTGCATCCAAAACTCCCGCTCCCAACACAGCCAGACTGAGAAGCTTAATGGCACATACTTCTTATGGTATCGGCCTTTATTTAGCTTCGCTACTTTTTAGCCATTTCCTGTAATTTGCTCGTTTAAGGCAAAACGTAGGCCGTTAATCACGGTTGCAAACATTCATAATTAATAATAGCGCTGCATTGATAAACAGCGCTATTAATTATTCCCCCACGATTAATCCCTTTCTAATTAATTCAGTTAAATTACACTCTTAATTCTCACTTATTTATTCTTATCATTAACGATCATTACAATGATTTATTTCTCCCCCCAATATTACAATAATAATTAAATTAATATAAAAACTTGCCTCGCAATAAAAAACAAAACGGAAAATAAACATACTAATCAATCAATTATGATAATTACCCATATCATCTACAATATAACAATTATTGTTCATTCAATATCGTTATTAGATATAAATCATGGTTATAAAAATGTTGAAATTACGTAACCATAGAAATACTATCCAATGAAATTTGGAATATCAGAAAGTCAAGTTCTAAAAGAAACATCCATCGTATTTCAAGTTGCATCTTTGTTGATGGCAATCAGGGATATATTCCCTTGCTTTCTAGACGCAACTCGAAATCCACGGGGTATAGAAAGTTAGCGTGTCATTTATTCTAAGAACTATTCATATCCTTTATATCTAACCAACCGCTCCAGCTATATTTTGGCCTGTTTGATTTTGATCCTCAAAAATCATCGCAAACAACTAAACACAACAGCGAACAGAGAAACCGCTATTTCTCAGTTACATGTAGGAGATAATGTATGCAACATTTTCTCATGGCATTACAAGGATCTGGATTACAAGTTTCTGTTTCTCCTGAATTATCTGAACTAGAAAATAAAAATACAGACACAGAAACTTCTCAATTGATACAACAGATCCAAGGAATACTCCGGAATGTATTACCATTGAATGCACCACTCCCAATGACATTACAAACCGAAGCCCCTGAAACAACAGATTTTCCATTAACGGATATTCAATATGCTTATTTAATTGGCCGTAATCCCGGTTTGGAACTGGGAGGATTAACCAGTTGCCTATATACCGAATGGAATATGAGTTCGGTGAATATCAAGGCACTGAACGATGCCCTGAATAAGGTCATTGAGTATCACCCTATGTTACGGGCGACGCTATCTTCCGGCGGCCAGCAGCAAATTTTACCGATGCCATTAATCTATGACATCCCGATCCAAGATGGCAGGGCATGGTCAGCATCAGAAAAAGAAGAAAGGCTGGCAATGATCCGTCAGGAAATGGAAAACCAATTATTGCCCGTCGATAAAGCCCCCACATTCGATATACGGGCTACGATGCTCAATGATGGCTTAACCCGCCTGCATCTCTATTTCGATTTAATGTTTGTGGATATACATAGCGTCCACGTGATCCTGCGTGACTGGTGGCGGGTGTACCAAGGCAATGAATTACGTGTTTTACCGGCAGGTACGGATTTTCGCAGTTATGTCAAATCAGAGCGCTACTTGCAGGGGCAGTCGCAAGGGCTGCAAGACAAAGCCTATTGGGAGCAGCAATTCGATAATCTTCCCCCATCACCTGAATTGCCATTGAAGAATGTTCCTGAACTGATCTCGCGGCCTTCATTCAAACGTTACAGTCGAAAAATCGCCGCTGAGACATTGCTGGCTCTCAAGAAAAAAGCGCAATTACACAAGCTGACGCTGGAGTCTGTTCTACTCGGCCTGTATGCAGAAGTGCTGAGCCAATGGTCAAAACGCCAGACTTTTACCCTGACAATTACCCAATTTGGCCGGCGCGCCTATTTTGAGGATATTGAGAACATTGTCGGCAACTTCCTGCAACCGATGTTGTTGGGAATACAAGGCACTGACAAAGAAAGCCTGAATGAACGTTTAGTCCAGATCCAAACCGACCTGATGATGAATCGTTGGCACTCTTCCTACAATGGCATTCAGGTTCTTAGAGAATTGACCCGCCGCAATCACGGCAATCGGGCGGCAGCGGCTCCCGTAGTATTCAGCAACACGCTGACAGCACATTTAGAAGATGTTGTTACCGATATGGGCTGGACGGCAGCGACTCAAGTTTATAGCAGTAACCAGACGCCGCAAGTCTGGCTGGAAAATCAAATTGCGCGTGCGGATGGCCTTGTCCAAATTAACTGGAACACGGTCAGCGAGCTATTCCCTGACGGTCTGGTTGAATCCATGCTCGATGCCTATATGGCACTCATCAAAACCTGTGCCGAAGAGGATTCCGCTTGGGATCAAGCGAAGTCATTAGTACAACTGCCTGAATCAGATCTGACAGAACGCATTCAGGCCAACGCAACAAACATGAATTTTGAGCTTAAGCTTCTGCATGAAATGGTCTTGCAGAGCGCAGCCAAATTCCCTGATTCCATTGCGCTTGTTCAAGGCGATCATCAGGTAACCTACTCTGAAATGGTGGGCAAAGCCAATGCCATCGCGCAGCAGATCCGCGCCGCTGTCCAGATTAAGCCCAATGATATTATTGCGGTTTCCATGCCACAAAGCCCTGATTTGGTTATTGGGCTATTGGGCGCGCTCATGTCAGGGGCTGCCTACGTGGCAATTGATCCACAACTGCCTGCCGAACGCCGCATGAGCCTACTTAGCCGTTGTGCCGCAAAATGCATTATCACCACCAGCACCCTGTTTAAACATGATGAATATCCCCATTTACCCCGGCTCAATTTGGATGAATGCCTCACGCCGGATGTCATGGATGTAGGGGAAATAAACTCCCTGCAAGGGTTGGATGATCTGGCTTATGTCATCTTCACCTCTGGCTCAACCGGAGAGCCAAAAGGTGTTATGGCCTCCCATCGCAATGCAGCAAATACGGTGTTTGATATTAACCACAAGTTCCACGTCACAGAAAAAGACACCGTGCTGTCTGTTGCGCCGGCGGGATTTGATTTGTCCGTCTATGACTATTTCGGATTATTGGGTGCAGGCGGAAAAGTCGTCTTCTCCATGCCAGAAACCGCCAATGACCCCAAAATCTGGCTGGAAACACTGATTAAACATCAAATTACTATCTGGGACAGTGTTCCTGCACCAGTAAAAGTGTTGGTGGACAGAAATGGCCCGGCACTGGCCGAAAGCCAACTGCGGCTTATCCTCATGAGCGGGGACTGGATACCGGTTGATCTTCCTGAACGCATCCGGGAAATGTTGCCGCATGCTGAAATAATCAGCCTTGGGGGAGCCACTGAAGGTTCAATCTGGTCGATACATTATCCGATAGAGGAAATTAACCAGAGCTGGAAAAGCATTCCTTACGGCAAGCCGCTGGCAAACCAGACCTTCCATGTTTTAAACAACTGGCTTCTCCCCTGCCCCAAATGGGTGACCGGAGAACTCTACATCGGTGGAGTTGGCGTAACTCAAGGTTATCTGGGCGATGCCGAAAAAACCGCGTTGCGCTTTATTACTCATCCCGTGACAGGCGAACGACTGTACAGAACAGGTGATCTGGGACGCTATATCTCAGGTGGATTGATAGAAATTCTGGGGCGCGAAGATAATCAGGTGAAAATCAATGGCTACCGCATTGAACTGGGTGAAATTGAAGCCTGTCTCCTGACCCATGAAAATGCCAGCCATGTTGTCATTGATGCTCCCGTCCATGCCAAAACCGGACAGCGGCACATTGTCTCCTATGTCGTCCCTGCGGCGGCAGAAACTTTACAGGAGCCAGCTCATTTTCAGGAACAGTTGCGGGAGATGGCCCGGAAAACGCTGCCTTCCTACATGGTGCCCAGCTATTACATTTTGCTGCCTCACATGCCACTGACCAGCAACGGCAAAATTGACCGCAAAGCACTGCCTATTCCTTGGTCTGACAGCGAAGAACATTCTGAAACTACTGTCACACCGGCTAACGAAATAGAAGCGAAGATCCTGAAACTCTGGCAGGCACAACTTCAGCATGAAGATTTTGATGTCACCGATGGTTTTTTTGATATTGGCGGTGATTCATTGCATGCCGTTGGCTTACTCAGTGCACTGAGGCAGGAATTTAAGATCACACCAGTTGGTGAACAGGACATCATCGAAGGGCTGTTCATGAATTCCAATATTCAGTCTTTCTCTCGCATCATCGAGACAATCGTTAAATCTCAAACGGCGGATGCATTATGACCCACAAATACACAGCGACCAGAATATACGAGTCCTACGATTACATTATCGTAGGGGGTGGCTCAGCAGGGTGTGTGGCAGCATCTCGCTTGTCTGAAAACAGCTCAACGTCCGTCTTGTTGATTGAAGCCGGTCACGATTCAGATGTCCATGATCTATCCAGCCCGCTCAGGGATGCATCAAGGCTGGTTCTGGAAGGATATAACTGGGACTACGCAGCCAATGTACGCAATGAGGAGAGGTTCGCCGACCTCATTCCTCCGGCATCTTCGCGGGAAGGCAATCAAGCCCCCCGTAAACATAAAGAGCGCAAGCCATTCAATTATCGGGTAGGAAAAGTACTCGGCGGCTCTTCCGCAGTGAATGGAGCCATCGCCCTGAGAGGATTTCCGAGTGATTTTGATTCATGGGCAAAAATGGGCTGCCCCAATTGGTCTTGGGAACAGGTTCTGCCTTGGTTCAAACATCTGGAAAATGATACCGACTTTATTGATGACGACAGGCATGGCTCGACAGGGCCAATGTGCCTGCGCAGACCACCGGGTGGAGAGATCCACCCTCTGGATATGGCTTTTGCCCATGCCTGTGAGCAATCCGGGGTGCCTTATGCCGAAGATCTGAATAGCGGAGAAGATCCCGCCGTCGGCCCTGTCCCGGCAAATGTCATCAATGGGGCAGAAAGAGTGGACGTTTACCGCTCTTACCTTGAACCCGTCCTCAGCCGGGAAAATCTGCACGTCATGACAGATGCACTGGTTACGCAAATTATTTTTGATGGCACACAGGCCACTGGCATCAAAGTCATTCAGGCAGGAAAAGAGCACATTTATCGGGCGAAACACATTGTTCTTTGCGCCGGTGCCATTGGCTCAGCCGCATTATTGCAGAGATCGGGGGTGGGTGATCCCGCTCATCTGGACGCATTGGGCATTCCGGTCGTGGCGGATGTCCCCGCCGTTGGCCGGAATTTAACTGACCATGCATCCGTGGTGCTGTGGGCACTGCCCAAAGCAGGCGTTTGTACAACAGGGTTGCCGTGGCGCCAAATCGCGGCGCGCATCAGTAGCGGCTATGACGAGAAAGTCGATGTTCAGATTGGCTTGCTGAACAATGTTGCCAGTGACACCGTGCCGGGATTCAGGGATCGCGTTGCTTATCCCATGTTGGTGGGTGCCTCTGTCATGCTGATGCGTCCACAAGCACTGGGGCGCGTATTTATCAGCAGTATCGACCCCACCGCACTGCCCGAAATTGATCTGCCCCTGACCCGTCATCCTGCTGATATTTCTCGGCTTGTGGGCGGCGTACGCAAAATTTGGGAAGTTTTGCGACATCCGGAGGTTGATGCCTTTCTGGATGGCATTCAGTTTTGGTCTCACTCCATGATTTATAACGACGAAATCATGAACAGCGCGATTAAAAACCTCGTCAATCCGGGCTGGCATGCTTCCGGAACACTCAGAATGGGAGCTGACGGCGATCCTGACTGTGCGACTCAAGAAGATGGGCAAGTACGTGGCATCACAGGGGTCACTGTTGCCGATGCATCCCTGTTCCCCGTCATCCCTTCCATGCCCACGAATCTGACGACCATCATGACCGCTGAGCGCATTGTCAGCTTCTTGATGGAAAAAGAAACTTCCCACGGGCGGAGGGCAAATGGACATTAATTGTAACCGGATCATTTATGCCTTTCCCCATGCGGGAGCGACAACAACAAGTTATCGCCCTTGGCTGAATAACCTGATGTCAACCAAAGAGGCACTCTTACAGCCCGTCGCCCTGCCCGGCAGAGGTCATCTGGCTAAAGAGCCAGAGATTCATGATCTCGATTTATTGGTAGAACGGCTGGCATCGGACATTTGGCATGATTTCCAGCAGCGGCAGGTTCAGGGGATCACAGAATGGATAACCTTTGGCCACAGTTTTGGCGGTGTACTGAGCATCGCCGTCGGCCATGCCTTGGTGAAAAACTATGGCATCTCTCCCCGGTTTGGCGTGGTGTCCTGCTCCGTCCCACCCCATCTTCAAAAAAAAGATGAGCGGCATCAATGGAGTGATGAGCAATTGATTCAGAAAACCAAAGAAGATAGAGGCACCCCTGACGCCATTTTGAACGAGCCTGCGCTGATAAAGCCATTCATCAAGCAATTGCGCAGTGATTATTTGATACGCAGCCAGTTTCCCCGGCTTGGCAATCTGCAAGTGGACTATCCACTGGTGTTGATTTCTGCCACCCATGACATTCATGTCTCTTTGTCGGACACGGAAGCCTGGAAACATCACACCACCCGCAATACTTCACTCATTCGTATTGAAGGGGATCACTTCGCTGTATATCAACACTGGGATGCTATCAAGCAAACACTGCTGACAAAGAATCTGGAGTAACTATGCGTATTGAGACTGAAAATTTGGACAACTACCGGAAATCCTGCCGTGAGTTTCTTGAACGTGAAATTGTACCTGATCATTCGGCATGGGAAGAAAACGGGCTGGTTGGGCGATCTTTCTGGGAAAAATTGGGGAAGTCAGGATTATTGGGCATCAGTGTCAGCCCTGAATTTGGCGGGCAAGGAAAACACGATTATCGATTCGCCGTGATCTTGACTGAAGAACTCATCAAATTGGGTGTAACCGTACCGGGGATCGTCGCCCACAATGATGTTGTTGCCAGTTACATTTTTGCTCTCGGCAACGCAGAGCAAAAAAAGAGGTGGCTGCCGGAATTATGCCTCGGCAAACAAGTGGCGGCCATTGCCATGACGGAGCCGGGCGGAGGTTCCAACACCGCAGATATCAAAACCGTGGCTGTACGACAAGGCGATAACTATGTGGTCAATGGTGGCAAAGCCTATATCACCAATGGCTTTAATGCGGATTTGATCGTCGTGGCGGTCAAAACGGATGAAGGACAGCAAGGCCAAGGCATCAGTCTGTTGGTTATCGAACGGGATATGCCCGGGTTTACCAGAGGAGAGCCGCTGAAAAAAATTGGCTGGAATGGCAGTGACACCGCCGAGCTTTTTTTCCATGACTGCAAAGTGCCTGCAACCAATTTACTCGGCCGTGAAAACCTCGGTAACTATTATTTTATGTCAGCAATGCCCCGCGAGCGTCTCAGTATCTCAACCGTGGCGGTTGCCAGCGCAGAGTATATCTTGCAGCACACGCTGGAATATGTGAAAGAAAGGAAAGCCTTCAATCAGCCCATCGGCTCTTTCCAATACAACCGTTTTATCCTCGCGCAATTGGATACCGAAGTGAAAATTGCCCGAATCTACCTTGATAACGCCATTGCTCTCTTCAACCAAGGCCTTTTCAGCTTGGTGGATGCCGCACGCATTAAATTGTGGACCACTGAATTGCAAATGAAAGTGGCAGATCGTTGCCTGCAATTACACGGAGGAATGGGATATATGCGCGATTCCGTTGCCGGTAAAAATTGGCTGAATAGCCGCGCTCAAACCATTTACGGCGGAACCAGCGAGGTGCTGCAAGAAATTATCAGTAAGTCCTTGGGGCTTTAGGCATTGTTCCGATGCACAAGCGCAGAGATATCTCGCTAAGTGGTTATGGATAAGTCTGACGCCCTCACATTTATATCGAAATTCTATTTGGGAGGAAATGTTGGCCATGAGTGAGAAGAATCGCATAACGTGCCAGATCCAATCGGTGGATGCCCATCAATGGAACTCCATTGTTTACCATTGGGCAAATGCCGAGAACTGGAACCTAAGTGCAGGCGATACGGCTCGTTTCTTTAATGTTGAGCCGAATGGTTTTTTTATTGTCTATCGCGATAATCAGCCCATCTCATCAATGTCGATGGTGAATTATTCGGATAGTTATGCGTTTGCCGGCAATTTCATTATCGCGCCGGAATTCCGTAACAACGTTTGTGGGGCAAAAGTCTGGGATCCGACTATTGCTTATGCAGAACACCGCACAATTGGTATGGATGGAAATTGGGACAGAACCCGGCTCTATGAAAAAAGAGGGTTTGCCATTCATCATCGCAACGTCCGGCTGTCTGGAGACATCACACGGAAAATTATCCCGCCAGCTGGCGCCGTTCCAATCACGCCAGACAATATTGACGAAGTTATCCAATATGACGCCGAATGTGTCGGCGTCCATCGGGGAGCATTACTTTTCGACTGGTTTTGGGGAAAAGAGCGTTATGGATTTTGTACCTATTCCCAAACGGGAATTTCTGGTGTTATCGGCATCAGGAGATCTTACGATGGCTACCGAATAGGGCCTTTTCACGCAGATAACTCAGAAGTGCTCGAAACACTCACCCTGACTGCACTGGCACTGGTTCCCACCGGGGAAAGTGTCTCAGTTGATATCCCCGAAACCAATGGCAACGATTTTCTCCTGCTGGCTCATGAGCATGGGCTGCGGAAGCTCTTCCACACATACCGAATGTACAAGGGCAACACCGTACCGAAAGGACGGCAGGATAAAGTCAAAGCCACTGCTTCTTTAGAGTTGGGCTGATGAATGCCCCGAAATCACCATGATTCGGGCTAATACTTCATTGAAATCATTAACGTATTGAGATGAGAGGTTATGTTATGGCAAATGAAACACCCACCTTATTTGAGTGGATGGGCGGCCGTGAGGTGCTCATGAAACTGATGACCACCTTTTATGCCAAGGTTGAACAAGATGAGCTGCTTGCCCCGCTGTTCAAAAATATGAAATCCGATCATCCAGGCCATGTTGCGATGTGGCTGGAAGAAGTGCTCGGTGGCGAAGAGCGCTATACCAATGAGCGTGGCGGATTCAAGGTCATGATAAGTCGTCACCGGGGCAGAAGTATCCAACCGGAACAACGGAAAAGATGGGTAGATTTGTTGATGCTGTCTGCCGATGAAGTCGGCCTGCCTTCCGATCCTGAATTTCGTGCGGCATTTGTCGGGTATATCGAGTGGGGTTCCCGCCGGGCTGAAGCAAATTCTCAACCTGATGCTGCGCCATCACGCCGTGAAACTGTACCCAAATGGGGTTGGGGAGATGCACCTCCGGGAACCCCTTAATTCCCCGAGTACTTGGAAAAAATCAGTGAGAGTGAGGTGAGCCCATGCTGTTGGCTATCAGTGACTTGCATGTATCCCATGCTGAAAACCGATTGATCGTTGAATCATTCAGACCATCCACATCGGATGATTGGCTCCTGCTGGCAGGCGATATTGCCGAACAGGAAGCCGATTTTATATGGGTCATAAGTACGCTGTCCCAACGGTTTTCACAAGTTGTCTGGACACCGGGCAACCATGAACTTTGGTGTACACCCAAAGATCTATTAAAGCTGCCCGGCGTGTTGCGCTATGAACATTTTGTCAACATCTGCCGACAATATAACGTGCTCACCCCCGAAGATGAGTTCCATAGCTATCACATGGGCGATGATACCCGCATCACCATCGCCCCTATTTTCACGCTATACGATTATTCGTTCAGAAATACCTTCGACTATACGGTTGATCAAGCCATAGAACGCGCCCGTCGTTGTGGCGTCATCAGTTCTGATGAGTTTTTCCTTAAAACCTATCCCTATAAAAATGTCGTTGATTGGTGCCGGGAACGCCTCCTGTACACCGAGAAACGTCTGAACGCTATTCCGGATGGTGAAAACATCATATTGATGAGCCATTTTCCGGTTATCCGCAAGCCACTCGAATCTTTACGGAATACCGAATTTTCCATTTGGTGCGGCAGCGAGAAAACGCACCAGTGGGCTTCAAGAAAAGGTGTGCGCATGGTGATATACGGCCATTTGCACATTCCTAACCTTGAATATATTCAAAACGTTGCACATGTAGAAGTTTCCTTGGGATATCCGCGAGAGTGGCAAAAACATCGGCGGCATTGTTACCTGAACGAGTTGGACGGGTTGCTGGATATATCAGCTTAGTATCGCAGACAACCTGTTTTCACTAATCAGACATTCCGCTAATCAGACATTCCATTAATAAGAGGCTAATTTACCCATGCAAAATGATGAAATGATCCAACAGGCAAAACCACGCATTCTCATTGGGGCAACTGGGTCAGTGGATATCACGCATCTTCCCAGATACCTGCAAACCATCAAGGCCAACATTGACTGTAGCTTAACGGTATTGATGACAAACAGTGCCACCCATTTTTTGCCGGCAGAAACTGTTGCGCTCTACGCGGATCGCGTGATCAGTGGAGAAAAACCGCAAGACTGGCCGACAGACAAACCTTCACGCATTGTTGCCGATCACGATCTCATGGCTGTTTTGCCGGCAACGGCCAATACACTTTCAACCGTAGCCCACGGCGGCGCCCCCAATCGTTTAACGACTGTCATTCTGGCCTCGACATTTCCAGTACTGTTTTTCCCGGTCATGGGAAGTGTAATGTGGGAAAAAAATGCGACACGCCGTAATATCACGCAATTGCGCGATGATGGCTATCATGTTATTGAACCGGTATGGCATGAAAATTTTGACGCATCACTGCAACGAATGGTAGGCCACCCTTCTTTGCCGGAGACTGAAACGGTGATGACTTTATTGAAACAATATCTGCCAACTTAACAATCCATTGATTTTGTGGAAGACAGTTGATTTAGTGGAAGTCAGGTGATTTAGTGGAAGAGTGTTCAGTAACCCTTACCCAATCGTCGCGTTAATCAACAGTTGGGATTTTGACTCTTCCCTCACCAACTCCTTGATAAAGAAATAATTATACCCTTCCGTGACGATTTCAAAAAAACTCACCCTAAATAATTTCATTTGAAAAATTGCAGAATAAATGCCTTTTAATATAGCATAAGTTTTATTTTCATCTACTCGATGTGCAGCGGAGTAACTGAAGGTAATCATAAAAATCTAATTTTATAACTATAAATCGGTAACTTATGTCACAACATCACAATCGTTCGTTAAATAAGCAAGACTATAAAACTCTGTCTTTGGCTTCTTTAGGTGGAGCTCTGGAGTTTTACGACTTTATAATCTTTGTCTTTTTTGCCGTTGTGCTTGGGGGGTTATTTTTCCCTGCAGATATCCCTGAATGGCTGAGACAACTGCAAACCTTCGGTATTTTTGCTGCCGGCTATCTGGCCCGCCCTTTAGGCGGGATCATCATGGCACATTTTGGTGATCTGATTGGACGCAAAAAAATGTTTTCACTCAGCATCCTGTTGATGGCTTTCCCTACGCTGTTCATCGGCATGCTGCCTACCTATGAATCCATTGGCATCGCTGCTCCCATACTGCTTCTTCTGATGCGTCTCATGCAAGGGGCAGCCATTGGTGGAGAAGTCCCCGGTGCATGGGTTTTTGTGGCGGAACATGTCCCCAAAAAACGCGTAGGGTTTGCCTGTGGTGTGCTGACCGCAGGGTTGACCATGGGCATTTTATTCGGCTCCCTCGTCGCCACCATAATTACTTCCGTATATACCAAACAAGAAGTACATGATTGGGCTTGGCGACTGCCATTTTTCCTCGGCGGGATTTTTGGCCTGTGTGCCATGTACCTGCGCCGCTGGCTGCATGAAACGCCGATTTTCAAAGAGATGCAGGCACACAAGACATTGTCGGAAGGACTGCCGTTAAAATCCGTGGTACTTAACCACAAGCGCGCCATTTCTATTTCTATGTTGCTTACATGGTTGCTGTCAGCGGGGATTATCATCATTATCTTGATGGCACCGACGTATATGCAAACCGTATTTCACCTAGAACAATCACTGACGTTAAAAGCCAATAGCCTGGCAATCATTTCGTTGGCGATTGGCTGTATATCTGTCGGGTATTTATGTGATAAATGGGGCGCGGGTATCGTACTGATTGTCGGCTGCATCCTGCTGGGCACCACAACTTGGTTTTTCTACCACAATATCAGCGCTGACCCGATAAAATTATTCAGTGCGTATTCCCTGACTGGGTTGATGGTTGGTGTCATCGGTGCAACACCATTCGTTATGGTGAATAGCTACCCATCAGAAATAAGGTTCAGCGGCATTTCATTTTCATATAATGTGGCTTACGCCATTTTTGGTGGACTGACGCCAGTGCTTGTTACCTTGCTGTCCAAATATACCCAACTGGCACCTGCCTACTACATCATCGCCTTATCGGTGGTCGGTGTTTTATTGGGGATTTATTTAAGAAGAAGAGACATCTGAGGAAAAAACGCGGGTTCAAGAAAAAAACACCCGAATAAATAAATGAAGGACAGGATGAGTATTGATGCTCATCCTGTCAGAAACAATTAAGCCTGTTTCACTTCACCAATTGGCAAAATAGTGCGGCCATATTGTTCATTTAGAACTTCAGCCATTGCCAGATAGAAAGCACTCGCACCACAAACAACGCCTTCAAAACCCGCAAAGACCAAAATATCCGCATTACCCGTAATGTTACCAATCGCCAACAGAGCGAACAGTAACGTCAGGCTGCCAAATACAAATTGCAGGACACGGTTAGCCTTGAACGTACCAAAGAACATAAACAGAGTGAATACGCCCCACAGACCAAGGTAAACACCGAGGAATTCTGGGCTTGTTGCTTCAGCCAGTCCCATTTTTGGCAGGAAAAGCACAGCAATCAGGCTCAACCAGAACATACCGTAAGAGGTAAATGCGGTTGCAGCAAACGTATTCCCTTTTTTGTATTCAAAAATACCGGCCAAGACCTGAGCCAAACCACCATAAAAAATACCCATGCTCAAAATAGCTGACGCCAATGGGAAAAAACCTGCGTTGTGCAAATTTAACAGAATGGTTGTCATGCCAAAACCCATCAACCCCAACGGGCCTGGATTCGCTAACTTATTAGAGTGCATAATTCCCCTAGGAAAAAAACAAATATACTTTTCGTCTTTCAAGTGAAAGCGTTGCTGGCTACCGCTTGAAATCCAATGGGTATAAAACAAAATAATTAAAAATTTTCCGGGGAAATTATTCCCCCGAGAAACCACAAAAGGCGGCGAATCATAATGTGATGGCACCAACTACACAATGCCCCGGCAAAAAAATTTTATTAAATCTCAATTTTTTTTCGCTGCCCCCCTTGATGATTAGATCAATGCCCCCATCTAAGTCTCAACTACAGTTACTACCGTTATTCAGGCATTAGCTGATACTTAAAGAATGAGGAATTTCTGGCAGACAGTGCCATTGAAAAGAAAATATCTGTCCTCATATAGCTAGTAACTTGACCGAATATATGAATTCTTTGTGGAGGCGTTTAGATGGGTAAAATCATTGGTATCGACTTGGGAACTACCAACTCTTGTGTAGCAATTATGGACGGCACAACGACTCGCGTGCTTGAAAACAGCGAGGGGGACCGTACTACTCCTTCTATCATCGCATATACTCAGGATGGTGAAACTCTGGTTGGTCAACCAGCTAAACGTCAGGCTGTTACTAACCCGCAGAATACTCTGTTCGCCATCAAGCGTTTGATCGGCCGTCGTTTTCCAGACGAGGAAGTTCAACGTGACGTATCCATCATGCCATACAAAATCCTGGCTGCGGATAATGGCGATGCATGGTTAGAAGTTAAAGGCCAGAAAATGGCGCCACCTCAGGTTTCTGCTGAAGTTCTGAAAAAAATGAAGAAAACAGCAGAAGATTATCTGGGTGAGCCAGTCACTGAAGCCGTAATCACCGTTCCTGCATACTTCAACGACGCGCAACGTCAAGCAACTAAAGATGCTGGCCGTATCGCGGGTCTGGAAGTTAAGCGTATCATCAACGAACCAACCGCAGCTGCTCTGGCTTACGGTCTGGACAAAGAAATCGGCAACCGCACCATCGCAGTTTATGACTTGGGTGGCGGTACTTTCGATATCTCTATCATCGAAATCGACGAAGTTGATGGCGAAAAAACATATGAAGTTCTGGCAACCAACGGTGACACCCACTTGGGTGGTGAAGACTTCGACAGCCGCATGATCAACTATCTGGTTGATGAGTTCAAAAAAGAACAAGGCATCGACCTGCGCAACGATCCACTGGCAATGCAGCGTCTGAAAGAAGCGGCAGAAAAAGCGAAAATCGAGCTTTCTTCTGCACAACAGACTGACGTGAACCTGCCATACATTACTGCTGATGCGACCGGTCCTAAGCACATGAACGTGAAAGTGACCCGTGCGAAACTGGAATCACTGGTTGAAGATCTGGTTAAGCGTTCGATCGAGCCACTGAAAGTTGCATTGAATGACGCAGGTCTGTCTGTCTCTGACATTCAGGACGTTATTCTGGTTGGTGGTCAGACTCGTATGCCAATGGTGCAAAAAGCAGTCGCTGACTTCTTCGGCAAAGAGCCACGTAAAGACGTGAACCCAGACGAAGCAGTTGCGATGGGTGCTGCGGTTCAGGGCGGTGTACTGGCAGGTGACGTGAAAGACGTTCTGCTGCTGGACGTAACTCCACTGTCTCTGGGTATCGAAACCATGGGTGGCGTAATGACTTCCCTGATTTCCAAGAACACCACTATCCCAACCAAGCATAGCCAAGTGTTCTCTACAGCAGAAGACAACCAGTCTGCAGTAACTATCCACGTACTGCAAGGTGAGCGTAAACGTGCCGGTGATAACAAATCTCTGGGCCAGTTCAACCTTGACGGCATTCAGCCAGCAATGCGCGGTACTCCACAGATCGAAGTGACTTTCGACATCGATGCTGACGGTATCCTGCACGTTTCTGCGAAAGACAAAAACTCTGGTCGTGAGCAGAACATCACCATCAAGGCATCTTCTGGTCTGAACGAAGAAGAAATCCAACAGATGGTACGCGACGCTGAAGCAAACGCAGAAGCTGACCGTAAGTTCGAAGAACTGGTGCAAGTTCGTAACCAAGCTGACCAACTGATCCACGGTACTCGTAAGCAAGTTGAAGAAGCAGGCGACAAACTGACTGCTGATGACAAAGCTGCAATCGAGAAAGCTGTATCTGAACTGGAAATCGTTGCAAAAGGCGAAGACAAAGCAGAAATCGAAGCGAAAATCCAAGCTCTGGTTGAAGCATCCCAGAAACTTCTGGAAATCGCACAGCAGCAAGCCCAAGCTGGAGCTACTGATGCCGGTGCAGGCAGCGCGAAAAAAGACGATGACGCTGTAGACGCTGAATTCGAAGAAGTTAAAGACAAAAAATAATAGCCCTTAACGGGCAAAGTAACAGGGCGCCTGTTACTTGTTAACTGGCACGGGCGTTGAGGTAACTCTGCGCCCGTGTGTGCGTGTTAAGGGTGAACAATATAATGGCAAAAAAAGATTATTACGAAGTTTTGGGCGTTTCCAAAACAGCAGACGAAAAAGAGATCAAAAAAGCCTATAAACGGCTGGCAATGAAATATCACCCTGACCGTAATCAGGGTGATAAAGAATCAGAAAGCAAATTTAAAGAAATTAAAGAAGCCTATGAGATCCTGACGGATTCTCAAAAACGCGCCGCTTATGACCAATATGGTCATGCTGCCTTTGAACATGGCGGTATGGGTGGTGGTGCAGGCGGTTTCGGTGGCGGAGCTGATTTCAGCGATATCTTTGGTGACGTTTTCGGAGATATTTTCGGTGGTGGTCGTCGTCAACAACGTGCCAGCCGTGGCTCAGACTTGCGTTACAACATGGATTTAACGCTAGAAGAAGCTGTCCGTGGTGTGACCAAAGAGATACGCATTCCGACATTGGAAGCTTGTGATTCCTGCCACGGCAGCGGAGCAAAAGCGGGCACCAGCCCTGAAACCTGCTCAACCTGTCACGGTGCTGGTCAGGTGCATATGCGCCAAGGGTTCTTCACCGTTCAGCAGCCTTGCCCTCAGTGTCACGGTCGCGGGAAAATCATTAAAGAACCTTGTGGAAAATGTCGTGGGCATGGTCGCGTTGAAAAATACAAGACGCTGTCCGTCAAAATTCCAGCAGGCGTCGATACCGGCGACCGCATTCGCTTAGCCGGTGAAGGTGAAGCGGGTGAACATGGCGCGCCAGCCGGTGATTTGTTTGTACAGGTTCAAGTCAAGGCTCACCATATTTTTGAACGTGATGGCAGCAATCTCTATTGTGAAGTGCCAATCAACTTCGCAACTGCGGCACTGGGTGGCGAAATTGAAGTCCCAACCCTTGATGGCCGTGTCAGCCTGAAAATTCCTGCTGAGACCCAAACAGGTAAGTTGTTCCGCATGAAAGGCAAAGGTGTTAAATCCGTACGCGGTGGCGCTCAAGGTGACTTACTGTGCCGTGTAGTCGTAGAGACACCGGTTAAGCTGAATGAAGAGCAGAAAGACCTGATGCGTAAATTGGGTGAGTCGTTTGGCGGGAAAAGCGGTGAAACCAACAGCCCACGTTCCAAAAGATTCCTTGATGGCGTGAAGAAATTTTTTGATGATTTGACTAAATAATCCCATAATTTAGTTAGATTTCAAATAATCATTATATCTCCTGATTATAATTAATTGATAATCAGGAGATTTTTTTATTTATTGAATACATCTCTATTTTGTGTCATTTTAAATAACAACCTTATCCTCTAATCCTCTTATTGAAGTTTCTTAAAAATCGAAATTTATTAAAAAGCATCAAACTGTACTTAATATCTCTTTTTATATATAACAGAATGGGTATGGATTATGATTGAAAACATTTTAAGAAATGCAATTATACATTCCCGAATTATATTCCGAGGGAAATCCTCAAATAAAAATTACCGTTATGTTGAGCAATTGCCACCAAATAAAAGAGAAAAATATACACCAGCAGGTAGAATCGCGAGGGAGAATAGACAAGATGAATTCTCAGATAGATTACGAAATATAAGAGACATCACTGAAAAATATAAATATTGCTTATTAGAATTTCATTCTTGTGAAGACGGAGACTTAGTAGGAAATTGTAGTGAGTTAAGTATTGCAATCTTCAATTACTTAGCTAAAACCCAGTCTCATTATATTTTAAGATGGTTTGCTCAAAATGGTAAAAAAGATATAAATGACATAGTATTACCCATTTATATCCTTTTTCTTAAATTCAAATATCCTTATGACCATTGCATGGTTGTTATTACTCAACCCGGGCAAACGCAGGATAAGCCTTTTTTGGGCAAGAAATACTCTATATTACCTGATAAATCTTGGATATGTGATTCATGGGCCAACATAGTTTGTACATCTGAACAGTATGATAGAGCATGGAGAGATAAAATGTATAAGTGGAATTCAATAGGAAAAGCAACCACAATATATGAGGAACATCAGAGTAAAAACCTTCCATGGCCACTAGACATGAGAAACTATAAAGCTATCATCAAAAGCCAAAAAAAAGTAAGTTATATGGCTGTAATTAAATCTAATGGAATGACTAATATATTAAGCTAATGTTTAATTATCACATTGTTTAGCCCCTTTTTATATATAAATAATTATAAAAACTCATAACATGAGCTTTTATGAAAAAACACAATCTTTATTTTTCCTCTGATACAATCACGACATACGAAAATGATTAAACATCTACTATATCTAGCAATTAAATATGCCCATTCAAATTTCCCAGGAAAAACCTCAAATATTTTTTATGGTAACCTTGAGTCTCAACCAGAAAAGCGTAGAAAAAGATATTCCATAGAAAATTGCCAAATTAGAGAAAATAACTATTCAGAACTCACTCAAAAATTAAGTTGTTTTGGAAACGCAAGAGAAAAATATAACTGTATAATGGAAGAAAGAAAACGTAATAGTTTTTTGGTTGGAAATTGTAATGAGCTATCTATTTCGGTATTAATGTATTTGGCAGAACTAAACAAAGATAATTTATCTCAATACTTTAGGTATGATTCTAATACTGCCCCCCAAAATGACATGCAATCTATTTATATTGAAATTCTTGCTCCAGTCCGTGCGTCAACTTATCACTGCTTTGTTATGGTTTATTTCCCTCCACGTATTCATAATTATCAATTTAAAAATACGAACATGAATCCACTGTACAAGACATATGATAAACTACCGGATGGAGCATGGATATGCGACCCATGGGCTGAAATTGTTTGTTTAGCTGAAGAATATGATGCACATTGGAAAGATACAATGTGTAGCTTAGCAAAGCAAGGTAAATATCTATCTTTAGGCAATTCACCTCCCCCTTCATTATATAAACCACAATATCCGCCAGACCGCGATCCCTGTTATCCTATGTATAGCCATACACTTAATATGATGTCTAATTCTGCAATGCAGGTAAATCATCAGGCCATTATAAAAGCGGATAATACAGTCATTATCAATCATTCACATTTTGAATACGCAACTTAATGAAATAAATTAGGAGAATTAAAGTCTCCAAGTTCTCATTTATTACTTGGAGACTCATTAGCCGATTTTCTCACTAACAATAACATGGCAAACAATACGTTGTTTTTTCACAATACAGCAGCCTGTGATACTACATTATAAAAAAATCAATCACTATGCTGCTCTCATGTTAACGGCATCACCATGTCGGAAAATGTCTTTTTCAAACCCGATTCATAACCATTGTAAAGATAATTGAGTTGAAACGTGTTCTTATAACTTTTGCAATAATAGCGAAACCCTGCCTACCTATTCCGTACTTGCGTACAAATTCGGTTTTGTCGCAAAAATGGAAAATAACGCTTTAGCGTCATGATCAAACATTAAAAATTAAACGAAGTCGACCAGTAAACAATCCAATTATCTGGCTTAAGAGAATCAGGATAATTTAAAGGCTTTCCAACTGCTATAGAATGATTACTTATAGAATTACTTAAGTTTAACCCTAAAGATGCTCCGGTTAAACTCCCCCCATCTGCATCTCTAGTTGCTTTCTCATCTTTGAGCCATCCTGTATCTATTGAGCCATTTAAAGAAATTTCACCTAATTTTGGCGTAGTCATTAATTTCCAATTAAGTTCATTTCTCCAATAAAATCCAGAGTTACCAATGATTCTTTGCTCCTTAAACCCCCTGACTGAATATAACCCTCCTATTGATAACCTTTCGCTGGAGTAAAGATTTTTCTGGCTGTATTGCCCATAAGCAGAGGTAAAATAATAAATATCTTTAGTTAAAGGTTTATAAAAACTCGAACTGGCACTAAATTTAAGAAACTTACTTTTAGCCGCATTTTTAAAATTATCATCTTTAGTTGCCCCAAATATAGATAAACCTTTCGTCATTGAAGGGTTGAATCTGAAGTAACCGCCAAGTGACATTGCACTATATTCTAAGCCTACGTTTAAGGTGCTTAAATCTGAACTACTACCTAATTTGAAAGGCCCTATCACACTTTTAGTTTTACGGGATGTAAAACCCGTATTCAAGCTTAACTTTTGTTTTCCGTCTCTATATAACACTCTATTTGCTGAAATAGAGTGAGAGTGTCCCTTACCTATATAAAGTAATTCCTTTTCATTAAAGTTAGCTAAAGGAACATATTGATTTGATTCATTTTTTGTATATCGATAATTAAATAACCAATAGCCGTAAGGTATACTTAATCCAGAAGCCAGGTACCAACTTTTATATCTATTGCTAAAATCCGTATCTTTATTAAGATAAAATGTCATGGAATCGGCTAAGTTAAGCATATTATCTAATCTTAGAAAAACACTAGCTTGAGTTTCTCCGGTTCTTTTTTGCCCACTATTATCTAAAGTTAAATCTGCACTTACCGGAATTTTAGCTAAATCTTTTTTTAAGACAATATCCGAATACCCTGGTTTATCAGAAGGTTGAATATCAATCTTAACTTGATAAGAGGGCAATCGATTTAATTGATCCAATCCTTGTTCTATATCCCTTAAATTAAGGATTTTTCCTTTCATATTTGGAAAAACCATGTCTAACACCAATGGTGTTTCACCTTCGACACTTATATTATCAACCTTTCCTTCAATTACCGTGATAGTCAGATTACCTTTAGCTATATCAGGCAAATCTTGTTGTTTTAAAAAAGCGGCGGAAGTAATATAGCCTTTTTCCATGTAATGGGCAGATATAGTATCGATTAATGCTTTAATATCTTTAAGTGTCATACATTTAGAAATATTTTGAGCAATCAATGAATCCTGCTTACTTTTTGGATAATGCTCAGCATTCTCAATAGAAATATTTTTAATTATTTTGCAAGGTAAATTGCCCTCTAAAACAACTGAACTTTTCGCCTGAGGTGCTTTAAGATTTGAACCAAAATCTTCTTGCTTCTGCGATTCTTCTAACAGTTCTTTTTGTTTTTGATTGAGAACACCTTGATCTATCGGGTCAATGTTATTAGATGGATTAATATTAGGTAAAGCTAAGCTTTGTGAAGAAGCTATCAAACCTAAATAAAATAAAAATTTTATATTTTTTCTAATAATCATTGTTTGCAAGTCCATTTTTTAGTTTAAGTAACAATTTCACTTATATTAAGTTAAGTTATTCAAAACATTTTAGTCAGACTAGAAAAACCCACTTGAAATTCAAGTGGGTTTATAATATATTTAAAAATCTAATATAGGATACAGCGGCCCAAAGATATTTGGGTCTTCAAGAGTTAAGTCAGGAGAACCGCTACCAGTTTCAAGTTTTAAATTACTTGCTTCATTAATAGTTGGAGCACTGATTATAAGCCTACCACCACTTTTAATCGGACCTGAAAGATTTGTCGGGCCGCTAGCGAGCACCCTTAAAAACTCAGTACCTTCTATATTCTCTAAATTAACACCAAACCCACTTTCGCTAGATTTTATAAATATCTGATTACCATATACACCACCTAATTCTTTTGTATCTATTGCAGGACGAGATTTATCATCATCTGCTTTATTCGCACCGGTACGAAGGAAAATATAATCGCCATTTATTTTGCCATTTATATCTAAAAATCTGGATTTAAGAGTAACACGCTTTACTCCCTCTCCATTCAAACCATTTTCACCAATAGTTATTGTACCTTTTCTTACAAAATAATAACTAGACCCATCTACCCATCTGGCAGGTATACCTGTATGCAGACTGATACTGTCCATATTAGTAAATCTGGCACCGTTAGCGATAATACCGTTTTGGTTAGATATAATTACGCTAGCTTTCTCTCCGGCTACTTCTAATGCCCCTAAAATCTGAGATTCATTGCTCCCAACAACATCATTGATAATAACACGAGCCGCTTTAGTTAAATTAGCATTCTTATCTAACTGACCTGCCAGTTGAGAATTTACGTCACTTAGAGAGTTATTTAAAACTGCTCCTTGCGACCCTATATTAAATTCTTTATAGTTGTTATAGGAACGTCCATGCTCATCAGGATTAGCTATGTTAACAACCGGCACATTGTTAATTTGGTTGACTTGTGTATTCCCGTCATCGGGTATTATTGGGTTTGCAAAAGATGAAGACATGCTTGTAAAAGAGATTAAGCAACCTAATATCGTTTTTGACAAAAATTTAGTTTTGTTGATTTTTTTCATGAATTAAATACCTTTGGGTTAAATGACATTTAATTATTCACATGGGCCTTTTTCAGTTATAACTAACTGAAAATTAATTTTTAAATTAACAATTCCAGTAATAACAGCATTAAATAATCAGTCATATCCAAATAATAATTTGGATATAGTTGACCTAGAAGCAAACATATTTATCCTCCTTCAGCCTTTTATTTTATTAATTTTAATTTGAAATTATATCATTCTTATATTTATTTATATTTTTTAATAAATAAATTTAGCTAACTTATTAAGTTCTATCACACCCGAATTAGTAAATGTATATACATAAGTTTAATTTGTGATGCATAGCAAAAATAGTGATGTTTTTAACTCTTTCACGTTATATGACTATTAAACCTAAAAAAGCCGTTATTATCCTTCAAGAAAAGAGAAATATAAGGATTATTTGTGCTTTTGATGCGAGATCTTCAGTTTATTAATCATATGCTATTAGAAATAAATAATATGCTTACATTCACATAATAAAATTAGCATCACCTGATAGTTATAAATTATGAAATAACAAAGTAATTATTATTTAAATAATATAATTATTTAAGTTAATTATTCAGTATACGCAATGGAGTTAAAATTGCATGCGGAGGCAAAGGAGAGCGAAGAGCCCCCCGGGAGCATAGATAGCCGTATGTTTATAAAAACGGTGACCGGGGTGAGCGAGCGCAGCCAGCAAACCAGTAAAGAAGTCGTTTGAAAGACGAAGTATATAGAAGAAGCTTACCCCATTTTCGTCCCAATAATACCCATGACAATCACAACACACGCCAATAATCGCATTTTACTGAACGGCTCACGCAAGATAACCACTGACAATAACATGGCAAACAATACGCTGGTTTCTCGCAATGCAGCAACCAGCACGATAGGTGCATGACTCATTGCCCAAATGACAATTCCATAACTCAAAAATTGCATTAACCCGCCGAGAAACCCTGGCTTCCAATATTGGCGAATACTTTTTCCAGCGATATTTCCATACTTGAGATACATAATGACACCCATTACCCAACCATTAATCGCAAACAACCAAAAAATATAGGTTAATGCATTATCGCTGACGCGGGAGCCAGCGCCGTCAGACAGGGTATAACAGGCAGTAAATACGGAAGTTGTCAGTGCAGCCAATAATGTTTTTCGATCCAGTCGAAGGCTTTTTTTCCCTTGCGGAAATGCAATTAACATGACCCCCACTATAATTAAACCGACTCCCAGAAGCGCAAAGGGCGACAACACTTCCTGCAAAATCAGCCAACTCAGTAAGGCAGTAATTAATGGCGCACACCCTCTGGCAATAGGGTAAACCTGACTTAAATCTCCTGTCGCATAAGAGCGGCTTAAAAATAAGCAATAACCTGTATGCAAAGCAGCGGATAATATGAGCCACGGCAGAGTAGAAAGAGCCGGAAATCCAACCCAAAATAATCCGAATGTTGAAATTATGCCGGCAAAGAAGACGAGAATAGAAATACCTAAAAAACGATCTGCACTAATTTTTACTAATGCATTCCAACTCGCATGTAACAGAGCGGCACCGAGAACGGATAAGAAAATTAAGGTTGTCACAGGATATTTTACTCACATCAGTAGCAAACAGATAATGAACGAATCTTCTATGATTTTAGGTTATTGATCAAACTCTTTCACTTGAAAGAAGCATTAATTGCAAATGGAAACAATTCGAAAATAGCGACAAAAATAGCACATATAACCTACTTTTTCCGATATCATAATTGTCATAACATTAGCAAATCGAACAATCTCATAGGTTATCTATTTATGACTGCAATTATTCGCCAATTTTTGAAGTTAGAGGCAGCAGGTGGAATTCTTCTCATCATTGCAGCCATTATTGCCTTGGTTATGGCGAATACGCCATTGCATGGTATTTACCATCAATTTCTCAATATTCCTGTTGCAGTACAGTTCGCAACATTGGAAATCAATAAACCATTACTGCTATGGATCAATGACGGCCTGATGGCTGTATTTTTCCTGATTGTCGGACTGGAAGTGAAACGTGAGCTAATGGAAGGCTCACTTGCCGGCCGCGACAAAGCCGTTTTTCCGGCCATTGCAGCACTGGGGGGAATGTTGGCCCCTGCGTTGGTCTATTTATTGTTTAATGGCAGCGATGATATCGCAAGGCAAGGCTGGGCAATTCCCGCAGCAACAGATATCGCCTTTGCGCTTGGGATCATGGCTTTGTTGGGGAAACGTGTTCCTACTGCGTTAAAAGTATTTCTGCTTGCACTGGCAATCATTGATGATCTGGGTGTCATCATCATTATCGCCTTGTTCTATACCAAAACGGTTTCTTTGGGAGCACTTGCTCTCGCCGCCGCCATGATCGCAATTTTGGCTTGGATGAACTGGAAGGGCATCACTAAAACATCCGCTTATCTGGTTATTGGTGCCGTTTTGTGGGTTTGTATTTTAAAATCCGGGGTTCATGCCACATTGGCCGGCGTTATCGTTGGATTTCTGATCCCTTTGCGTGACAAAAAAGGAAATTCGCCTTCTGAAACGTTAGAACATGAGCTTCACCCGTGGGTCGCATATGTGATTCTGCCCTTATTTGCTTTCGCTAATGCAGGGGTTTCATTGCAGGGTGTCACAATGGATGGCTTAACAGGCATGCTGCCGGTAGGCATTGCACTTGGCCTGTTTATTGGCAAACCGCTGGGCATTTTCCTGTTTAGTTGGGTTTCGGTAAAACTGGGGATCGCCAAATTACCGGAAAAAATTGGCATGACACAAATCTTCGCCGTTTCCGTTCTCTGTGGGATCGGTT
Source organism: Xenorhabdus santafensis (assembly GCF_033949405.1). Lineage (NCBI taxonomy): Bacteria > Pseudomonadati > Pseudomonadota > Gammaproteobacteria > Enterobacterales > Morganellaceae > Xenorhabdus > Xenorhabdus santafensis. The sequence continues at coordinate 128,555 of NZ_VCDN01000031.1, forward strand.
TTACCATGTCTATTTTTATTTCTGGTTTGGCGTTTGAAGGCCTAAATGACGCCTTTGGAACCTATTCCCGCTTGGGTATATTAATCGGTTCAACAACGGCCGCCATCGTCGGCTATGGATTATTAAACATACTATTACCGAAGAGAAAAACGTAGCCAAACGCTAATTAATCGATTAATTTAAGTACAAATTAATAAGTAATTTCCGAATTAACTCATCTCATTAGTATTCGCGGCACAACATTCATAACTGCTGTGCCGCGAAATTTTATCTCAATAAAAAATAGGAGAACGCCACAACTTGGCGGCCTGAAATATACCGTCACGTCTATTTTCATAAAGATATGTGGCAGGACAAGGATAAAAATATGCGGGTTTCACATTTAAACTTTAACCACCTTTATTATTTTTGGCATGTTTGCAAGGAAGGCTCTGTTGTCGGTGCAGCAGAAGCACTTTACCTGACGCCACAGACAATTACCGGGCAGATCAAAGCACTGGAAGAACGTCTGGGTGGTAAATTGTTCAAACGCCAAGGAAGGGGCTTGGTGCCTTCTGAGTTAGGGCAACTGATTTTCCGTTACGCAGACAAAATGTTTACTCTCAGCCAGGAAATGCTGGATATTGTTACTTACAGTCGGGAGTCGAATTTATTGTTTGATGTCGGTGTTGCGGATGCCCTTTCCAAGCGTTTAGTCAGCAAAGTGTTAGAAACCGCCGTTGTAGAACATGAAAAAATTCATCTGCGCTGCTTTGAATCAACGCATGAAATGCTGCTTGAGCAACTCAGCCAACATAAGCTGGATATGATCCTGTCAGACTGTCCGGTGGATTCTTCCCAGCAGGAAGGCTTGTTTTCCGTCAAATTGGGCGAGTGTAAAATCAGTTTTTACTGTCGCCAGCCAATTCCGGAAAAACCGTTTCCCGAATGTTTGGAAGAGCGCCGTTTACTGATACCGGGGCGTCGTTCCATGCTGGGCCGGAAGCTGTTAACTTGGATCCGCAATAAAAATCTGCAAGTTGAAGTATTGGGCGAATTTGACGATGCAGCATTGATGAAAGCATTTGGCATGTACCACAATGCCATTTTTATCGCGCCTTCCTTTTATGCTAATGATATTTTCGCCGATAGCGATATTGTTGAGATAGGTCGATTGGATAGCGTACAAGAAGAGTATTATGTCATTTTTGCTGAACGCATGATCCAGCATCCGGCAGTGCAGCGAGTATGCAACAAAGATTTCTCTGATTTATTTAACTCGCCATCGAAAAGCCATCCTGAGAAATTCCGTTAAGGTTGTATCCCCGTCAGGCCACATCGTTGCCGATGCGGCCGGGGTTCACTCCCCTGCCACTTTGATGCAACTTAAATTCTATAGGGCGTATATTAAAACTTAACCTGCCAAAACAGCAGGTACAAAAAAACCGGCATAAAGCCGGTTTTTTTTAGCATACCAAAACAATAATTACATTGCTTTGATTTGCGCTGCCAGAGCAGATTTATGACGTGCTGCTTTGTTTTTGTGGATCAGACCCTTACAGGCGTGACGATCAACAATTGGTTGCATGTCATTGAATGCGTTCTGTGCAGCTTCTTTATCGCCTGCAGCGATAGCTACGTAGACTTTCTTGATAAAAGTACGCACCATAGAACGACGGCTTGCATTGTGCTGACGGCGTTTCTCAGACTGTACGGCGCGTTTCTTAGCTGATTTGATATTAGCCAAGGTCCAACTCCCAAATATATTCTATCGAGGACAATTCAAAGGCCGAGGAATATGCCTGTTCAGCCTTCTTTTGTCAATGGATTTGTGCAAATAAGCGTCGTTGTACTTCGACGCTGCTTACGTTGTGATGGGGCGGGATTTTATCAGCTTACTGAAAGGGAATACAGTCTTTCGCAATAAAAAAACAGAATGAATCTCAGAGAAATGGAATAAATTAAAGATTTTTCGGGCATCTGGCCTATTTTTATTGTATGAATCAGGTTATTAATTAAAACCCTTTGTGATAGTGGGTTAACCTTGTGCGTTGTACAAGGTATAATCCGACAATTTCCACAGTATTGAGCCAGCTATGGAGCTAATTCGCGGTATACACAATATTCGGTCGCGTCACCATGGTTGCGTGCTGACGATTGGTAATTTTGATGGTGTCCATCGCGGGCACCAGGCGTTATTAAAACACTTGAAGCAAGAAGGGCAGCGTCTCGGGTTACCGACAATGGTTATGATTTTCGAACCGCAGCCTCTGGAAGTTTTTGCGGCAGATAAAGCACCAGCCCGTCTGACAAGGCTGAGAGATAAAATAAAATATCTAGCCCAAAACGGTGTTGATTATCTGTTGTGCGTGAAATTTGACAAACATTTTGCATCCAACTCACCCGGAGCCTTTGTTTCTCAGTTGCTCGTGAAAAAACTGGGTGTTAAATTTCTGACAGTCGGGGATGATTTTCGCTTTGGCCAAAATCGCCTCGGGGATTTCCAGTTTTTGCAACAAGCAGGTCAGCAATACAACTTTGATGTCGCCAGCACAGACAGCTTTCGTGATAGTGGTCTTCGGATCAGCAGCACCGCCATTCGCCAAGCATTGCAAGAAGATGATCTGGCGTTGGCAGAAACATTATTGGGGCATCCCTATAGCATTAGTGGCAGAGTCGTTCACGGTAATCAATTGGGGCGTACCATCGGTTTTCCCACCGCCAATTTACCGTTGAAACGCTTAGTTGCGCCAGTTAAAGGCGTCTACGCTGTCGAAGTCCATGGACTGGGCGATAAACCTTTGCCGGGCGTTGCGAACATAGGCAACCGCCCTACAGTTGCCGGCCAAGGCCAGCAACTCGAAGTGCATTTGATTGATACCCAAATGGATTTGTATGGGCGTCATATTAATGTGGAACTACGCAAAAAATTGCGTGATGAACAACGGTTTGCTTCGCTTGATGCACTTAAACAGCAAATCGCAAATGATGTGGTTGCCGCAAGGGATTACCTTTTGCAGCAATCCGAGTCATGTATCTAATATCCAATAGTTTTCAAGTTGTAGCGCAACGGTAAGTGAATAAATCCAACCAGCAGGCACAACATGAAGAACGAAGGATAAAGCGGAAAATTGGAACTGAGAACCTATAATGAGTGACTATAAAGACACCCTGAATTTACCGGAAACAGGGTTCCCCATGCGCGGGGATTTAGCCAAGCGCGAACCAGATATGTTGAAACGTTGGTACAAAGAAGGTTTGTATCAAGCAATCAGAAAAGCAAAATCTGGCAAGAAAACGTTTATTTTGCATGATGGCCCTCCTTATGCAAACGGCGATATTCATATTGGTCACTCAGTTAATAAAATTCTCAAAGATATCGTTGTTAAGTCCAAAGGGTTATCAGGCTTTGATTCGCCTTATATTCCCGGTTGGGACTGCCACGGTCTGCCTATTGAGCTTAAGGTTGAGCAAATTATCGGCAAGCCGGGAGAGAAATTTTCCGCCGCTGAATTCCGTGCTGAGTGCCGCAAATATGCCTTAACCCAGGTTGAAGCACAGAAAGCAGATTTCAAACGTCTGGGTGTACTGGGCGATTGGGATAAACCTTATCTGACGATGGATTTCAAAACAGAAGCCAATATCATTCGTGCCCTGGGGCGCATCATCGATAATGGTCATCTGCTGAAAGGCGTGAAACCTGTTCATTGGTGTACTGATTGTGGCTCCTCCCTTGCCGAAGCGGAAGTGGAATACTACGACAGAACCTCCCCTTCCATTGATGTGAGTTTCCCTGCCGTTGATGCTGACGCTGTGTATGCTAAATTTGGTGTGCAACCCCAAGGGCTGCCAGTATCTTTGGTTATCTGGACTACCACACCGTGGACATTGCCTGCCAACCGCGCAATTTCACTGGGTGCAGAAATCACCTACCAACTGGTCAAAGTGGATAATGAGTGCCTGATTCTGGCGGCTGAGCTGGTCGAGCAGGTTATGCAACGCGCAGGCATCACGTCATGGCAAGTTGTCAAAGACTGTACTGGCTCGGCACTGGAAATGATGCGTTTCAAACATCCATTCATGGATTTCGACGTTCCAGCCATCCTTGGTGATCACGTTACGCTTGAAGCGGGTACTGGTGCGGTTCATACCGCTGGTGGCCACGGCCCTGACGACTACTCCATCAGTCTGAAATACGGCCTTGAGATAGCGAACCCAGTTGGCCCGAATGGCTGCTACATTTCCGGTACTTATCCGTCATTGGATGGTCAATTTGTCTTCAAGGCGAACGATATCATCGTTGAGCTGCTGAAAGAAAAAGGCGCATTGCTGAGCCTGCACAAAATCCAGCACAGCTACCCTTGCTGCTGGCGCCACAAAAAACCCATCATCTTCCGTGCAACACCTCAATGGTTTATCAGCATGGATAAAAATGGTCTGCGTAAACAGTCTCTGAAAGAAATCAAAGACGTTCAGTGGATACCGGGCTGGGGACAGGCACGTATCGAATCCATGGTAGAAAACCGTCCGGATTGGTGTATTTCCCGTCAGCGTACATGGGGCGTACCAATGTCTCTGTTTATCCATAAAGAGACTCAAGAACCGCATCCGCGTACTGTTGAACTGATCGAAGAAGTCGCCAAGCGCGTTGAAATCGACGGCATTCAGGCATGGTGGGATCTGGACACAGCCGAATTGCTGGGTGATGAAGCCGCTGACTATATCAAAGCGCAGGATACACTGGATGTCTGGTTTGATTCAGGAAGCACCCATTCTTCCGTTGTTGACATCCGTCCGGAATTCCACGGCAATTCTGCCGATATCTATATGGAAGGTTCTGACCAGCACCGTGGCTGGTTCATGTCTTCACTGATGCTGTCTACCGCCATTAAAGGCAAAGCGCCTTATCGCCAAGTGCTGACGCATGGTTTCACCGTTGATGAACAAGGTCGTAAAATGTCCAAGTCCATCGGCAACACCGTCAGCCCACAAGATGTCATGAACAAATTGGGCGCGGATATTCTGCGTTTATGGGTTGCTTCCACTGACTACAGCGGTGAAATCGCTGTTTCTGACGAGATCCTGAAACGTTCCGCTGATGCTTACCGCCGCATCCGCAATACCTCTCGTTTCCTGCTGGCCAACCTGAATGGCTTTAACCCAGAGCTGCACATGGTCAAAGCTGAAGATATGGTCGTTCTGGATCGTTGGGCAGTAGGCCGCGCACAAGCTGCTCAAGCCGATATCCTCAAATTCTATGACGAATATGATTTCCACTCCGTGGTTCAGCGCTTGATGCAATTCTGCTCCGTGGAAATGGGTTCTTTCTATCTGGATATCATCAAGGATCGCCAATACACTGCTAAAGGTGACAGCCTTGCCCGTCGTAGCTGCCAGACTGCGTTATTCCATATCGCGGAAGCACTGGTTCGCTGGATGGCGCCAATTCTGTCGTTCACCGCAGACGAGATCTGGAATGAATTGCCGGGTGAACGTGCTCAATATGTCTTTACCGAAGAGTGGTATGAAGGGCTGTTTGGTCTGGCAGATGACGAAGATATGAACGATACTTTCTGGGCAGACTTGCTGGCTGTACGAGGTGAAGTTAATAAAGTCCTGGAACAGGCGCGTGCTGATAAACATATCCGCAGTTCACTGGAAGCCGCAGTCACGCTTTATGCAGATGAAGCGCTGGCGGAAAAACTGAACAAACTATCCGATGAATTGCGTTTTGTCCTGCTGACCTCCCAGACAGACGTTGCGGCTTTTGCCTCTGCGGGTGCTGATGCACAACAAAGCGAACTTGCAGGCTTGAAAGTTACCTTCCGCAAAGCGGACGGAGAGAAATGCCCGCGTTGCTGGCACTATGCCACAGATGTGGGTTTGGTGGCGGAACATGCAGAACTTTGCGGCCGCTGTGTAACTAACGTTGCCGGTAACGGTGAAGAGCGTAAATTTGCCTGATGAATAAAGCCATTTGCTCCACTGGACTTCGCTGGCTTTGGCTGGTTGTCGTAGTATTGATATTGGATTTGGGCAGCAAGTATTTCGTGTTGCAACATTTCACGCTGTACGAATCCATCCCGTTGATACCTTATTTCAACCTGACTTATGCCCAAAACTTGGGAGCTGCCTTCAGCTTTCTGGCTGATAAAGGCGGTTGGCAACGCTGGTTTTTTGCATTGGTAGCACTAACTATCACTATCGTCTTGTTGGTAATGATGTATCGTTCAAGCGCCAAGCAAAAACTCAGTAACATCGCCTATGCTTTAGTGATTGGTGGAGCATTGGGGAATTTGTTTGATCGGCTGGTACATGGCTTTGTCGTTGATTTCATCGACTTTTATGTCGGAGATTGGCATTGGCCAACCTTTAATATCGCAGATTCAGCGATTTGCATCGGAGCGGCTCTCATTATCATCGAGAGCTTCATCAGCCCGGACGACAAAAAAGCAGTATCGAAAACAAGTCATTCACAGAAATAGTCTTTCAAAGAATGATAATAAACCAGCCCCGGTTAACAAAACTGGGGCTGATAATTGCATACCGTATAGCGATATATACCCAATGGATTTCAAGTTGCATCGCGGCGGCTAAGGAATGACAAATTCGTCGGGAACGAATTTGCCCAGCCAAAGATCAAAAGGCTGAAGCCTTTCATTTATCCCCGGGAACATAGATAACCGTATGTTTATAAAAAGGTGACTAGGGTGAATGAGTGCAGCCAACAAAGAGGCAATTTGAAAAACGAAGGGTATACTTGCAATCATTTTTTAAGCAAAAGGTCTGAGCAACATGTCAATGCAGGTGCAAGCGCACAGTGCTGTTTTATTACACTTCACATTAAAGCTGGATGATGGCTCAACAGCGGATTCGACTTACAGTCAAGGCAAGCCCGCATTATTCCGCCTTGGTGATGGCAGCCTCTCTACCCCACTAGAACAGCAGCTTCTTGGATTGAAAGTCGGCGATAAACATCAATTCACGCTGGCGGGAGAAGCTATTTTCGGTCAATATAACCCCGATTTGGTGCAATACTTCACTCCCCGTGATTTTGCTGATGCCGGTACGCCAGAAGTCGGAACTATCATGTTATTTACAGCCATGAACGGCAGTGAAATGCCAGGGCTGGTCAAGGAAGTCGCTGAAGGCTCTATCACTGTTGATTTTAACCATCCACTGGCTGAACAAAACATCACTTTTGATATTGAAGTGTTGGAAATTGACCCTCAGTTGGAGGAAACCCATGCAAATATTGCTGGCTAACCCTCGTGGTTTCTGTGCTGGTGTTGATCGAGCCATCAGCATCGTAGAACGTGCATTAGAATTATATGGCGCTCCCATTTATGTTCGCCATGAAGTCGTACACAATCGTTATGTCGTTGATAATTTGAGAGAACGTGGCGCAATTTTCATTGAAGAAATATCAGAAGTGCCGGATGGTGCTATCCTTATCTTCTCTGCCCACGGTGTCTCACAAGCCATTCGTGCAGAAGCCCGCTCCCGTAATTTAACCATGCTGTTTGATGCGACGTGCCCATTGGTCACTAAAGTCCATATGGAAGTTGCGCGAGCAAGCCGCAAAGGTAAAGAAGCCATTCTTATCGGTCATGCCGGCCACCCCGAAGTGGAAGGCACGATGGGCCAATACAATAACCCTGAAGGTGGCATGTATTTGGTGGAATCACCAGATGATGTGTGGAAACTGCAAGTGAAGGATGAAGATAACCTTTGCTTTATGACACAAACCACCCTTTCTGTTGATGATACTTCAGAAGTGATTGATGCGCTTAATGCGAGATTCCCCAACATTGTTGGCCCACGCAAAGATGATATCTGCTATGCCACGACTAACCGTCAGGAAGCGGTTCGTGATTTAGCATCAGGGGCAGATGTTGTTTTAGTCGTCGGTTCCAAAAACTCGTCAAACTCAAATCGCTTGGCAGAACTTGCACAACGCGTCGGGAAGCCCGCTTATTTGATTGACTCCGCTGACGATATCAAAGAAGAGTGGATCACCGGCATCAGTGCCATCGGCGTTACTGCGGGAGCATCCGCACCTGATATTCTGGTGCAACAAGTTATTGAACGTCTGAAAGCCTTTGGCGCAGAAACAGTCAACGAACTGCATGGCCGCGAAGAAAATATTGTTTTCGAAGTGCCTAAAGAACTGCGGGTTGAAGTAAAAGAAGTTAATTAATTCAGGCAAAATTCCAGCTCGGCTTTTTGCTAGAAAAAGCCGAGGATTTCTAGAATGGGTATCCAATAAATCATTTTATTTACCTCCCACAATACTTATACTTACCGTCTTTAAAGTACCATTGTGGGCTTGTAGCAGGGTCTAGATACATAAATTTTGCATTAAAATCTAATGGAGTAAATCCCATTCGATAATAGAACGGAATCGTATCAGGTAATGGAGAATCTTTTAGCCTTCCACCCAAGCCTAACTCTTGCGAGTGGTTTACCAAATGTTCCATAAGCATACACTCACAATTCTCTATACCAAGATGAAATGAAAATTGATCTACATTAAGTAAGGAAGGTGCATTATCCTTTTTAGGCGTACACTGTGCTGCTCCTACAGGATAAATTTTGTAATAAACAACAAAGAATTGTGACTCTTCTTCATAGTTTCCATAAGATAAATTTAAATCCATAGTCCTAAACCCACCATGAGCACGCTCATATCCATTATTCCATCTATTTTGTTCAGGATCTAATGGCACTGGCCCTTTCTCACAATACCACTCCGGATCTTTCATCGACGTTAACAATATAAAATCTAATCTACTACTAAACTCCTCAGCATTAACCTCCTTAATTTTTATAAAAACTCTGTGATCAAGTGATTCTGAACCTATATCTGAAACGGATTTAGAACGAGATAAAGAACCTGATAATGAAGAACGATTAATATTAAAAGAGTTTGATCTGAACATTATAAAACTTCCAATTAAAAAAATAAATCACAGGGTTCATTACGCGAATGGTTTTTCATGCAAGTAACATTTAATCATTTAAGTATGAGTACTAATGATTGTAATTAGTTAACCTATTCGTCAACCGATAAATGGCATATCGTTATCTCAGTACGTTAGCCTAGCATCCTATATATTTATAACAACCATTAATAAACCTCCATTTATCACTTCTCTTAGCGGGATCAAGAAAATAATAGGTTTCATTGCCTCCTGTCTCAAATCCCATCTTGGTATAAGCGGATCTCGCTCCATACTTTGACACTAGTTTTAGCTTACCACTCCTTCCTAATTGTAAGGTTTTGTTTATTGAAAACTCTATTAATAAATAGCCTGAGCTTCGAAGACCACAATGGGTAGCTAAGAAAGCAACTTCAGACCATCCTTGCTCATATTTCAATTTAAGTTGTAAAGCGCCTACAGGCCTACCCTGAAAATAAGCTAAAATGAACAAGCATTCGTTTTCTGTTCCTTGTATTGATTCAGTGCAAAGTTTAGCGCAATTCTCTATATCTGAAAAAATTTTAGATGAAGCACTGTACCTATCATTCCAATCTAATTGGAGTTCATCAAACGTCTCAGAATAAATTGAATATTCCCAATCTTTTTGGAGCATTGTTTCGTTCATTATCATATTAATAGCGCTCCTTGCCTCACTTGCATCAACCTCCTTTACGACTAAAGACATTCTGATATCAGATACGTTTATTTTTATATTAGGCATAGAGGTAGTTCTGGATAAATTTTTAAAGCCTGACGGATGGTTTTTATTAAAAGAATTTGATCTAAACATCATGCACACCCCATTTAAAAAATAATATAAAATTTAGGTCTATGAGTCTTAAATTATTTTTATTTTAATATTGTTAAAATGCAATTTTAATAATTCCATTAAAATAATTGGTGTTTATAAAACATGAATAATCCTTAATTAAGGATTATTTCAATGACAGAAAGATAACGCCCCGGAAAAATAGATAACTGTATCTTTATAAAAATAAATACCGGGGCGAGCAAGTGCAGCCAACAAAGGAGCACTAAAAAACTACGAGGGTATTTCAACAAATTATGCTAAATCAACGCGTTTTACCTATCATATATCTTTTTGGTAGGCTTCATTCACTGGCACTCTTTTTTCAGCTGTGATTATCAGCAATATCAGGCCGGATAGTGCAATAATTCCACCAACATAACTAATGGCTGGATAGCCAAACCCCAGAGAAAGCACACTGCCTCCTACTCCTGCCCCAATGGCATTCCCCAGATTAAACGCCCCAATATTAATAGATGAAGCCAATGCCTGAGCTTCAGAAGCAACCTGCATCACTTTTAACTGTAATGGGGGAACGATTCCGAAGCTGGCAATGCCCCATACCACTAACATGATGCCTCCGCTGGTACTGTTAGTGCCGATCAGTGGAATCAAGATCATGCTGATAGTCAACAAGGTAAAAAGACCAAAAAGTGTCATAAGGATGGAACGGTTCGCCATGATACCGCCAAGATAATTGCCGAATGTGAATCCAATCCCTACCAATACCAACATGATACTGATTTGTGCAGGTGAAATATGTGCAATAGCTACCATAAACGGAGCGATATATGTATAAAGAGTGAACATTGCGCTGGCGCCAACAATTGTACACAACATTGCAACCAGCACCTTGGGCCTTGATAAGACCTGCAACTCTTTTTTCAGATTCAAAGGCTGCCCTTCCATATTATTGGGAAGCGTCCGCAGCAATGCCACCATGGTGAGAATACCTAATGTGCTGATCAGCAAAAACGCCTCACGCCAGCCAACCACCTGTGATAACCAAGTAATAAACGGCACGCCGCAAATATTGGCAATGGTCAGCCCCATAAACATGCTGGCAATCGCACTGGCTTCTTTACCTTTTTCAACCACTCGCATGGCAACCAAAGCGCCGATACCGAAAAATGCACCATGATTCAGGCTGGTAATAAAGCGCGCAATTATTAAGAAAGTAAAATCGGTTGCCACTCCTGAAAGTATATTTCCCACAGTAAAAAGGCTCATCAGGAAAATCAACGCGGTTTTGGGCGAACGTTTAATCAGTAATAACGTCATGAAGGGTGCTCCCAGCATCACGCCCAGTGCATATGTCATCACCAATGTACCCGCGGTAGGAATAGAAACAGACAGGTCTGAAGCTATATCCGGCAGCATTCCCATCGGTGAATATTCCGTGGCACCAATGGCGAAAGCACCTACTGCCAATGATAACAATGCGGTATTTGAACGCATGAAAACTCTCCATCTATTAAGTAATTTTGTGCATTTATTGAATTTGGCGGATCCTGCCATATCTCTTTTGTCAGAAATGGCTAATAATTAGCAAAAAACATTTGATAAAAATGCAAAAATGAAAATCACTCTTGAAGAAATGCAGGTTTTTATTGCGGTAGTTGATAGTGGTTCTATCACAGGAGCGGCAAGGTGGCTTAACTCTACGATTTCGGCAACCAGCCGCACCCTTGCGCGACTGGAAGAGAAAGTGGAAAGCACTTTGCTCTATCGCACAACCCGTCGGATGAAACTCAGCGAAGAAGGTGCGGCTTTTTTGCAAAAAGCGCGAGAAATCGTCAAACTCACACAAGAAGCTGAAGGCTTACTGTTTACCCGCCAGACTGTTCCTTCCGGCACATTGCGGGTAGATGCTTCCACACCATTTCTTCTGCATGTCATCAATCCGCTTATCGCACAGTTTCATGAACTTTACCCGCAAATCGCCTTAGAGTTGACCAATTATGAAGGTATAACCAACTTACTTGAAAAACGAACTGATGTGGCGTTCCGCGTCGGGCCTCTGGCTGATTCATCCTTACATGCCACTCTGTTGGGTTATAGCCAGTTACGCATATTGGCAAGTCCGACTTATTTGCAACGCTTTGGCGAACCCAAAACCGTAGAGGAGTTGCAACAACACTGTTTATTGGGTTTTACATCACCAGAATCACTGAATGTATGGCCGTTGTATCAGGGAGAGAAAAAAGGCATCAAAATCACACCAACAATTGCAACCAGCAGTGGCGAAATCCAGTGCAACCTTGTACGGAAAGGGGTGGGCATTGCTTGCCTGTCCGATTTTATGACGCATGACATGCTGGAAAGCGGTGAATTCAGGCAGATCCTAACAGGAGCAACCTATGCTCATAAGCAATCTATCAATGCGGTTTATTATCGTAATCAAGCAATCTCTCCTCGATTACAATGCTTTATCGATTTTATTAAACAGCACAGCCCGCGAATTATCCGCCCATAATCATAATGTTGAATTTTAGCCTGATGGAAAAACCGCTCTTCTGGATAACGGTTTTTCCAGATAACTTTAACCAACAAAGAAGCCATTTGAAAGACGACGGATATAAATAACACCCAACGCATTCATTGCCGTTGAATATTAAAAATTAGAAAAATAAATTTACGAAGGCAATCAGTTTACTACATCATATTTCACCGATAATTTTCCTTTCTTTTCTTGTATAGAGAGCACTTTCAAGCCGTTAATTTTGCCTAATGATGACACATGTGTTCCACCACAGGGATAAGGCCTGAATTCACCAAATCCTATTTCCCTATACCCATCGTTGTGCATAATAATTTGGCACGATAAATCGTCACAGATGAATTGATCGCATTTTTGTTGAAGCGCTTCAATTGAGAAGCTCTGTGCATCAGATCCTGCTTTAAAAGTAACTTTGCACTCTTCAGGCCAATGATGTGCCTTAATGGGTTTCCAACCAAAATATTCAACAATATGAGCAATGAGGTGCCCCGCAGAATGCAACTGTGAATGTAATCGGCGACGTTTTTCATCAACGCGGGCAAACGCAATGCCTGTATTTACTGGATGTCCGATGTAATGGATTATTCTGTCATTTTCCAACGTGACATGAATCACCTCCACATCATTCAACCAACCAATATCACTGGGTTGCCCTCCCCCTTGGGGATGAAATGGCGTTGTTTTTAATTGGACTGCATAACGTCCATCATCACATAAAATACAATCCAGAATTTCAACTTCTGCTGTTAATACAGAGTGAGATAAATAAAGGCGTTCAGACATAATTAATCTTCTCAGGTATTCACAAATTCTCTCTGATTGTATTAAATAAGATCAATTGTGATAATCCATCGAAAACTCAAATAACTTTTGATTTATGGGCACAAATAACACGATAAATTTAATGCGGGAAATGGCTATTTTCGCAAAAGTCGTTGAGACAGGAAGTTTTTCTGAAACCGCACGCCAGCTTGCAGCGACACCTTCCGCCATTAGCCGTTCTGTTGCCAGACTGGAAAAAGCCCTTGGCATTCGTCTCTTGCAGAGAACAACACGTAAACTACGTTTAAGTGAAGGCGGGGAAAAAGTTTATGCACATTGCCTGGAGATGTTGCACGCAGCTCAAGAAGTCATGACGATATCAGGGAATTTTAACCCTGAGCCGCAAGGATTAATCCGAGTCAGCGTTCCTAAAGCAATCGGGCGTTTTGTGGTTCATCCTCATATACCGAATTTTCTTGATCGCTACCCTGAAGTCGATGTGAACTTACGGCTTGATGATCGGTATGTCGATTTAATCGACGATCAGGTTGATCTCGCGATACGAATTACCAATCAGCCTCCTTCTGGCCTTATGGGGCGCCGACTACTGAATATTTGGCATATGTTATGTGCAACACCTGAGTACCTTGCGAAACATGGCACGCCACAACATCCAAATGATCTGAGAACTCATAGCTGTATCTATCTTGGAGAAGAGCCGGGTGATTCACGCTGGAGATTTACCCAAGGCAGCAAAATGGCCACCGTCAATGTTCATGGCCGCTATGCTGCCAATCATACAGGAGTCAGGCTCGATGCCGTGCTACAACATATTGGCATTGGCAGCTTGCCTTACTTCACCGCCAAACATGCTTTACAACAAGGGCAGTTAGTGCAAGTGTTACCTGATTGGAACTTTAAAGCCAACTATTCCGGCGAACTTTGGATACTTTATCCACCAACGCGGCATCTACCTCCAAAACTTCGTGTATTCATAGAATTTCTGGCCGAACGCCTTCGCCAAGAAATTATTTTGGACAAAAGTGCAGATAAACGCCATATCACCGTTCAGCCTTACGAATTGCCTGAGGCAGGAAAGACCATCAAATAAAACCCGCCAGTTAGTATTTTTTATAACTGCCGGGCTGATCCCTGTTTTTCTAATTGTCTGGCTATAACTCTGGCGCAGCCATTCCCTGACAGTTAAGCTGTAAAACAATTTCCTTTGTTACCTCAACTGAACATGATTTACAGAGAGAGTCATATGGCCGATACAGATATCCGCATTGCTATAGTAGGCGCGAGTGGGCGCATGGGACGTAATCTTATTCAGGCTGTCCAGCAGTTGGATGGCGTTACTCTTGGCGCGGCCCTGGAACGCGCGGGTTCTTCCTTAGTGGGAACCGATGCCGGGGAATTAGCCGGCAGCGGCAAAAATGGCGTGATCATCAGCGATGATCTACATCATGTTATTGACCGTTTTGATGTACTGGTTGATTTTACCCGCCCAGAAGGCACATTATCTTACCTCGCCATTTGCCAGCAATACCGCAAGGCCGTGGTCATTGGCACAACGGGCTTTGATGATGCCGGCAAACAAGCCATTGAAGATGCTTCCCGTGAAATTCCCATCGTATTTGCAGCCAACTTTAGTGTCGGTGTTAACCTTGTGCTCAAGTTACTGGAAAAAGCCGCTACCATCATGGGTGAGTACACCGATATCGAAATTATTGAAGCCCACCATCGGCATAAAGTCGATGCCCCATCAGGCACCGCTCTGGCAATGGGCGAGTCTATCGCCAATGCATTGGGGCGGGATCTTAAAACCTGCGCAGTATATGCCCGCGAAGGCCACACCGGCGAACGTGATCCTAAAAGCATTGGTTTCGCCACCATACGGGCTGGTGATATCGTTGGGGAACACACGGCAATTTTTGCAGATATCGGTGAACGTGTAGAGATTAGCCACAAGGCTTCAAGCCGCATGACTTTTGCAAATGGCGCAATTAAGGCAGCAATTTGGTTAAAAGATAAAAAAAATGGGCTTTTCAGCATGAAAGACGTTTTAAATCTAGAGAATATTTAACAAATAAATACTCAACTAATTGTAATTACGTAATTATTTATAGTTAATTGCGTAATTACTCACTCACATTGATATAAGCACAATAAAGCCACATTAAAGGCTTTTTATGTATACACAAAGCGTCTTTTTGTCTTCCTTTATTCAAAATTGGGAAAAAGCCCTCATTTTTTTCTCGTTTTTAAGTTTTCTTACACATTAATCGATAACAATGCCCACTTTCCTTATTTTTTCAGCCTCATTGACTCAATGTGTGATTGAAGGTTGTAAAAAAGCTAATAAAAATGCCATTTTTTGTAGACAATCTACCTTCCCATCATTAGAATGCGCGCAATTTGCCAAAATTTTGTCAAATATTCATGATTTGTATTGATTTTTAGCATAAATCATGAATTAATATGCATCATATTTGACTGATTATTCATTCTGGAGGGCGTTTTGATTAAGTCAGCTATATTGGTTCTGGAAGATGGAACCCAATTTCACGGTCGTGCCATCGGTGCAGAAGGTGTGGCTGTTGGAGAAGTGGTCTTCAATACCTCAATGACCGGATATCAAGAAATACTTACCGACCCTTCCTATTCCCGCCAAATTGTTACTCTTACTTATCCCCATATTGGTAATGTCGGCATCAATGCCGCTGATGAAGAATCCCCCGCCATTCAAGCCCAAGGCTTAGTCATTCGCGATTTACCCTTAGTGACCAGTAACTTCCGCAGTGAAGAAAATCTGTCTGATTACCTGAAACGTCATAACATTGTTGCCATCGCTGATATCGATACACGCAAACTGACTCGCCTGTTGAGAGAAAAAGGGGCGCAGAATGGCTGCATCATCGCGGGTAATGGCGCGGATGCCCAAATTGCACTGGAAAAAGCCAAAGCATTTCCCGGCTTGAAAGGTATGGATCTGGCAAAAGAAGTCACTACCACTCAATCTTACCAATGGTTACAAGGTAGCTGGACATTAGCTGACGGGCTGCCAGAAGCACGTAAAGAACAAGAATTGCCTTACCACATCGTAGCTTATGATTTTGGTGTTAAGCGTAATATCCTGCGTATGTTGGTAGATCGTGGCTGCCGCGTGACTGTTGTTCCGGCAAAAACGCCTGCTGATGAAGTATTGAAAATGGCACCGGACGGTATTTTCCTATCCAACGGTCCTGGCGATCCAGAACCATGTGACTATGCTATTGAAGCAATCAAAACCTTCCTAAACACTGAAATTCCTGTATTTGGCATCTGCCTGGGGCACCAATTGCTGGCACTGGCCAGTGGCGCAAAAACCGTAAAAATGAAATTTGGTCACCACGGCGGCAACCACCCAGTGAAAGATTTGGATCGCAATGTCGTCATGATCACCGCACAGAACCACGGCTTCGCAGTTGAAGAAAGCTCTCTGCCTGCCAATCTGCGCGTAACGCATAAATCACTCTTTGATGGCACATTGCAAGGCATTCATCGCACTGACAAACCTGCATTCAGTTTTCAGGGACATCCAGAAGCCAGCCCGGGCCCACATGAAGCGGCATCTCTGTTCGATCATTTCATCGAGTTGATTGAACAGTACCGTCCTACCAAAGACCAGAACAGCAAATAATCAGGAGAAAATGAAAAATGGCAAAACGTACTGATATTAAAAGTATCCTGATCTTAGGCGCCGGCCCAATTGTTATCGGTCAGGCGTGTGAATTTGACTACTCCGGCGCACAAGCATGTAAAGCCCTGCGTGAAGAAGGCTATCGTGTCATTTTGGTGAACTCAAATCCAGCGACCATTATGACCGACCCTGAAATGGCAGATGCGACTTATATCGAGCCAATCCACTGGGAAGTGGTACGCAAAATCATTGAAAAAGAGCGCCCGGATGCCGTCTTGCCAACCATGGGTGGCCAGACTGCCCTTAACTGTGCACTGGAATTGGAACGTCAGGGCGTACTGGAAGAATTTGGCGTCACCATGATTGGTGCAACTGCCGATGCAATTGATAAGGCAGAAGATCGCCAACGCTTTGACAAGGCGATGAAAAAAATCGGCTTGGATACTGCACGCTCCGGCATTGCCCATACAATGGAAGAAGCACTGGCTGTTGCTGAAGATGTCGGCTTCCCTTGCATTATCCGCCCTTCTTTCACTATGGGTGGCACCGGCGGCGGTATCGCTTACAACCGTGAAGAATTTGAAGAAATCTGTGAGCGCGGTTTAGATCTTTCCCCAACCAATGAGCTGTTGATTGATGAATCACTGATTGGCTGGAAAGAGTATGAAATGGAAGTGGTGCGGGATAAGAACGATAACTGCATTATCGTCTGTTCGATTGAAAACTTCGACCCGATGGGCATTCACACTGGTGACTCCATTACTGTCGCTCCTGCACAGACCCTGACTGACAAAGAATATCAAATCATGCGTAACGCCTCGATGGCGGTATTGCGTGAAATAGGCGTCGAAACAGGCGGCTCAAACGTACAATTTGCGGTAAACCCGAAAAATGGTCGTCTTATCATTATCGAAATGAACCCGCGTGTATCGCGCTCATCAGCGTTGGCTTCCAAGGCAACTGGCTTCCCAATTGCGAAAATCGCGGCAAAATTGGCCGTTGGCTATACCCTTGATGAACTGATGAACGACATCACGGGCGGGCGCACTCCGGCGTCTTTCGAACCTTCCATCGATTACGTCGTGACGAAAATTCCTCGCTTCAACTTCGAGAAATTCGCTGGCAGCAATGATCGCCTGACCACTCAGATGAAATCTGTTGGTGAAGTGATGGCAATTGGCCGCACTTTCCAGGAATCACTGCAAAAAGCCTTGCGTGGTTTGGAAGTTGGCGCAACAGGGTTTGATCCTAAAATCAATTTGGATGACCCACAATCCCTGACCAAAATCCGCAGTGAATTGAAAAATGCAGGTGCGGAGCGTATCTGGTATGTCGCTGATGCTTTCCGTGCCGGCATGTCCGTTGATGGTATCTTCAACCTGACCAACATCGACCGCTGGTTCTTGGTGCAAATTGAAGAGCTGATCCGTCTGGAAGAGCAAGTGGCGGAACAAGGTATCAATAGCCTGAACTTTGATCTTTTGCGCCACCTGAAACGCAAGGGTTTTGCCGATGCCCGTCTGGCAAAATTGGTAGGCGTCTCAGATAAAGAGCTTCGTAAACTGCGTCACGATTACAGCCTGTATCCGGTTTATAAGCGTGTCGATACCTGTGCGGCAGAATTTTCCACCGATACGGCTTACATGTACTCCACATACGAAGATGAGTGTGAAGCAAATCCGAACAACGACAAGCCGAAAATCATGGTATTGGGCGGTGGCCCGAACCGTATCGGGCAAGGCATTGAGTTCGATTACTGCTGTGTACATGCGTCACTGGCCCTGCGTGAAGATGGTTACGAAACCATCATGGTAAACTGTAACCCAGAAACGGTTTCAACGGATTACGACACGTCTGATCGCCTTTACTTTGAGCCTGTCACACTGGAAGACGTACTGGAAATCGTACGTGTTGAACAGCCAAAAGGCGTTATTGTCCAGTATGGCGGCCAAACTCCACTGAAACTGGCACGTGAATTGGAAGCTGCGGGTGTACCTATTATCGGCACCAGCCCTGATGCCATTGACCGTGCAGAAGACCGTGAACGTTTCCAGCAAGCAGTCAATCGCCTTGGCCTGAAACAACCTGCCAATGCGACAGTAACCACTATCGAACAAGCGGTTGAAAAAGGTAACTCACTGGGTTATCCGTTGGTTGTTCGCCCATCCTATGTACTGGGTGGACGCGCAATGGAAATCGTTTATGACGAACCCGACCTGCGTCGTTATTTCCAAACAGCGGTAAGTGTTTCCAACGATGCGCCGGTTCTGCTGGATCGTTTCCTTGACGATGCGGTTGAAGTTGATGTCGATGCTATCTGTGACGGTGAACGCGTCTTGATAGGCGGTATCATGGAGCATATCGAACAGGCGGGCGTGCACTCCGGCGACTCAGCCTGCTCTTTGCCAGCTTATACCTTAAGCAAAGAAATTCAGGATGTTATGCGTCAGCAAGTTGAAAAACTGGCTTTTGAACTGCGTGTCCGTGGTTTGATGAACGTCCAATTTGCAGTGAAAAACAACGAAGTCTACCTGATTGAAGTTAACCCTCGCGCAGCACGTACCGTTCCCTTTGTTTCCAAGGCAACCGGCCTGCCACTGGCAAAAGTTGCAGCACGTGTGATGGCTGGCCAATCCCTGCTTCAGCAAGGTGCAACCGAAGAAATCATTCCACCTTATTACTCTGTGAAAGAAGTGGTGCTGCCATTCAATAAATTCCCGGGAGTTGACCCAATTCTGGGGCCAGAAATGCGCTCTACCGGTGAAGTTATGGGTGTTGGCCGCACTTTTGCCGAAGCCTTCTCAAAAGCGATGCTGGGCAGTAGCTCCACCATGCGTAAGCAAGGCAGAGCATTGCTGTCCGTCCGCGAAGAGGATAAAGAACGCGTTGTTGATTTGGCAGCTAAATTGCTCAACCATGGCTTTGAATTGGATGCCACTCACGGTACTGCCGTTGTATTGGGCGAAGCGGGTATTAACCCACGTCTGGTGAATAAAGTTCACGAAGGGCGTCCGCATATTCAGGATAGAATCAAAAATGGTGAATATGACTACATCGTCAATACCACCGCTGGCCGTCAGGCGATTGAAGATTCTAAACTGCTGCGTCGTAGTGCCCTGCAATATAAAGTGCACTATGACACCACCCTGAATGGCGGCTTTGCAACGACCATGGCACTCAGTGCAAATCCGACGGAGCAGGTGATTTCCGTACAAGAAATGCATGCCAAGATCGTCAAATAAATCCAATGGATTGTACGTTTAATACTTTTGTCTTAGACGTACTTTTATCTTGGAAATAAACCCAGTCACATCACTCATTGTGTGGCTGGGTGATTAAATATAAGGCCCTTATAAACCACACGCTTTTCTTTAATTAGCGCCATGCGTAAAGCCGCTAACCCAAATAATTAAGCCTCCGCTAAATACCCACATTATCCCATCATATATTTCTGTCATCACATTAACCGGATTATGGTTAATAATTATATTATGGCGGGTTTTTCTTTTGAAAAGCCCCGCAATCAGCAGGGACACTCATTTCTTTTTTATTTCATATAAACGTCATCGTTTTCAAAGAGAGGAAATATCAGTGGTGCCACTTAGAGTGCACTTTAATTATTGCAGTCTTTAAATTATCAGCAACAATCATAGTAGGTATCTTTGATAGTCATTTTGATAACCATAGGGAGTCGAATACTGTGTCAAACAACATCTTGAAACGTAAATACCTAACCCACTCAGAAATTGAAATCTTGCTGAAGGAGCTGGAAAAACACCCCCACGCAGAGCGGAATATCTGCATGATATTTATGGGATTTATTCATGGTTTTCGGGTGTCTGAATTACTCGGTTTAAAACTGTCTGATCTCGATTTGGAAGAAAAAAAGCTACGTGTGGAACGCCTGAAAAATGGTTTCTCTACCGTTCATCCCATGGTAGAGCGTGAAATCCAGCTAATACAGCAATGGCTTTCCCTGCGCCAAGGCTACAAAAACAGTGATCAAAGTGACTGGTTATTCCTGTCACGAACCGGTGCGCGAATGTCACGCCAGCAGTTTTATAAAATCATCCGACAAACGAGTATAAAGGCTAATTTATCGGTTAGCGCGAATCCGCACATGTTACGACATTCTTGCGGTTATGCTTTAGCGGACAATGGGGTCGATACCCGTCTGATTCAGGACTATTTAGGCCACCGAAATATTCGCCATACTGCCCGCTACACCGCAAGTAAAGCGGGTCACTTTGAAACAATATGGCATGAAAATGGAAAACGAAAATTGTCTACAATTAGTACCAAACTGTTA